>JBKJTQ010000125.1:0-2515 GCA_046589895.1 Sphingomicrobium sp. | reverse complement strand
ACACTCTTTCCCTACACGACGCTCTTGTCGTCCCGGCCGAAGTCGCTCCGCCGCTCCCGCCGCCGCTGTGGCAGCCAGAAGAGGCCGCGCAGCTTGCGGCTTATCTCCGCACGGTCGGCCGCGACGGGCTAGACCCCGCCGATTATGATCCCGCCGGGCTCGACCGGGCAATGCGCTCGGGGGACCCGCTCGCCTGGTCTGCCGCCGCGACCGGGCGGTTCAACAAATTATCGTCGGACCTCGCGCTTGGCCATGTCCGCGGCGACGCGCGCGTCGACTGGCACGTTACCGATCGAGATCTCGACGCAACGCGGCAACGGCAATTGCTCGATCAGGCGCTCGCCACGGACGCACTTGCCGCGGCGCTCGACGGGCTGCTCCCGACGCATCCGCAATATGGCGCGTTGCGCTATGCGCTCGAGGTCACGCCCAAAACCGAAACCGCCAAGATTAACCGCATCCGGCTCAACATGGACCGCTGGCGCTGGCTGCCGCGCGACTTGGGCAACAAATATATCATCGTCAACGTCCCCGCTTTCCATGCCACTTTGGTCGAAAATGGAGTCACGCGGTGGAAGCACAAGGCGATCGCCGGGGCGATCAAGACCCCCACGCCGCAACTTACCGCGATGGCCTCGGGGGTCATTTTGAACCCGTGGTGGGAAGTGCCGGCAAGCATTTCGCGCGAAGTCGCGGGAAAGCCAGGCTATGTCGCGGTCAAGGGCAAGGACGGCAAGGTTCAGCGCTGGCGTCAGCCGCCGGGGCCCACCAACGCGCTCGGCCAGATGAAGTTCGTGATGAAGAATGATTATGCCATCTATCTGCACGACACCAACGCGCGCAGCCGCTTCAACAGTCAGGTCCGTGCCTTGAGCCATGGCTGCGTCCGGACCGAGAATATCCACGATCTCGCCGCCGAGCTCGGCAGCGACGACGCCGGTGAATGGACCCGCGACAAGATTGACGACGTGCTGGCGAGCAAGAAAACGGTCGAGGCCAAGTTCGTCAAACCGCTGCCGGTCTACATCGTCTATTTCAGCTCGGCCGCGCTGACCGACGGGACGATTCAGAATTATCCCGACGTTTACAAGCGCGACACTAAGGTCATTGCGGCGCTGCTCGATCGCGATGGCAAACCTGCCGCGGTCACTGACGGCGCACCGGCGAAGAAGGCCGCGACGCGCTAGCCGTCGCCGCGACACACATGAAAAAAGGCGGCCTCCCGCGTGGGAGGCCGCCTTTTTTCTTGCCCTCGGTTCCGCTCAGGCCAGCTTGTCGGCGTAGATCATCCGGCCGTTGGCAAGGCGGTTCATCACCCGCCACTGGCTCTCGCGGCTGAATGCGAAGCAGCCTTCCGAACGCCCGAGCTTGCCGTGCTGGGCGATCATGTCGGGCTCGGCATACCAGGCGTTGTGGATCACGATCGCGCGCGATTCGGCGTTATTGTTGGTCCAGTCGAGCCCCTGCACCTTCATCGAAAGACCGTATTTGCCGTGATAAGTGTCGGCGGTGATGTATGTTCCGTTCGAGCTCGCGGCCGATCCAGGCGTGTTGGAAAAAGTTTCGAGATAGCCCGAATGGGCGGGGTCCGACCCGCGGCCGTGCGCCACCGCATGGCTTTCGACCTGGCCGTTCATCAGATCGACGAGGTGAAACCGTTGATGTCCGCTGTCCATCGAGAAATCGACCACGCCGATCACGTCGCGGCCGCGGATCAGCCCGCCGTGCGAATCAAGCGCCGCCTTGGCGCGCGCGAACAAGGCCGGGTCGATGCCCGCGGGAACGAACGGCGCGGGGGCAATCGGCGGAAGCGGGGCGATCGGCGGCAAAAGAGGGGGAAGCAACGACTTCGGGATGGCATTCGACATGGCCGCTGACGACAGGAGGAGGCCACCGGCACCCGCGGCACCAAGACGCAACATTTCCCGACGATTCAACGACATAGTCACCTCCGATTGAGGAAAACCTATAGAGGAACAAAGCTTAATCTACGATAAGCATATCGTCCGCCAATCGCCTTTCAGCCCGCCGCCGCCACGGTTCGTCGTAAGCGCGGGAACTTTTGGCCCGAACAGGGCGGTGACTCGCGACGCCTTGAAATGCGGGGGGGCCGCTGCTAAGGGGCCGCCTTCCGCCGCCGACGAAGGTCAGCGGTGAACCATTTTTCTTTGCATGGCAGGGATGTAGGCCGGCACCGCCGGCACCTGTCGAACGACCCGCTGCAGCGGGCAACAGTTTAAGGGAGTTCGACGACTTTTTATGCAGATCATCGTTCGCGACAATAATGTCGACCAGGCGCTGCGCGCGCTTAAGAAGAAGCTGCAGCGCGAGGGCGTCTATCGCGAGATGAAGCTGCGTCGTCATTACGAAAAGCCATCGGAAAAGCGCGCCCGTGAACGCGCCGCCGCAATCCGTCGCGCCCGCAAGCTCGAGCGCAAGCGGATGGAGCGCGAAGGCACCGCGCGCTAGACTGCAGCGCCGCTTCCACCGCTTCCTTCGCTGTGAGGTCATCCCA
>JBKJTQ010000108.1:0-4385 GCA_046589895.1 Sphingomicrobium sp. | reverse complement strand
CCAGTTCGTGCCGCGCGGAACGAGCAGAGCGTCCGCCTGGGCGGCGACCTCGGCAATGCAGCGGGAGATTGCGCGAGGGTAGGCCTGCGTGACAAGCGGGACATTGCGCTTGGCAATCCCCGCTTTCTCGGCGGCGATTCCGGTGAGCGTGTCGCCGAGATAGGCCTGGTGGTCGAGGCCGAGGCTGGCAATGGCGGTGACCAAAGGGCGGTCGACGACATTGGTCGCGTCGAGCCGTCCACCCAGCCCAACTTCGAGGATCACCGCGTCGGCGGGGGTGCGCGAGAAGGTGAGCAAGGCGGCGGCGGCGGTCACCTCAAAGAAGCTCGCCTTCAGCCCGTCGGCCGCGTCAAGCACTTCGGCGAGTAGCGGGGCGAGGTCGGCGTCGTCAATCAGCGTTCCGGCGAGGCGGATGCGTTCGTTGAAACGGACGAGGTGCGGGCTGGTGAAAACGTGGACGCGGTGGCCCGCGGCTTCAAGCGCGGCGCGGAGGAAGGCGCAGGTCGATCCCTTGCCGTTGGTCCCGGCAATGTGAAACACCGGAGGCAGGCGGCGGTGTGGATCCCCGAGGCGATCGAGCAAAGCGAGAATGCGGTCGAGCCCGAGGATGTCGGGGGCATAGATTGACGAGCCGAGGCGGTCGAGCTGGGCCTGGACCGCGGCATCGGATGAGGTCGCGAAGTCCGCCATCAAAGCCCCTCCCGCTCGCGGGAGGGGGTCAGGGGGAGGGCCTGTCGTTCATCGTCGCGCAACAGCCCCTCCCCCGACCCCTCCCGCTAGCGGGAGGGGAGATTTGTAGCCCCCTCCCGCATGGGGGAGAGAGAATTTACGCCGCTTTCTTGCCCTTGGTTGTTTGTGGGGCGAGGTAGGCGATGAGCCGTGCGATGCGGTCCTTGAGCGCGTGACGGTGGACGACTATGTCGATCATGCCATGCTCGAGCAGATATTCGGCGCGCTGGAAGCCGTCGGGGAGCTTCTCGCGGATGGTCTGCTCGATCACGCGCTGCCCGGCGAAGCCGATCAACGCCCCGGGCTCGGCCAGCTGGACGTCGCCGAGCATCGCGTAGCTAGCGGTGACCCCGCCCGTCGTCGGGTCGGTGAGCACGACGATGTAGGGCAGCCCGGCTTCGCGCAGCTGCGCCAGCGCGACCGTCGCGCGCGGCATTTGCATCAGCGACAAAATGCCTTCCTGCATCCGCGCCCCGCCCGCCGCGGTGAACAGGATATATGGGCATTTGGCCTTGATCGCGGCCTGCACCCCGGCGACGAAGGCGGCGCCGACCGCAACCCCCATCGATCCACCCATGAAGGCGAAGTCCTGTACGCCGACGATCGCGCTGTGGCGCTCGATCTTGCCGCGCGCATTGATCAACGCGTCGCGCGCACCGGTCTTGGCGCGGGCGATCTTGATGCGTTCGGAATAGCGCTTGGTATCGCGGAACTTGAGCGGATCCTCGCGCACTTCGGGGCTGGCGATCAGCTCATATTGGGCACGGTCGAACAAGGCGTCGAACCGCGTCTTGGGGCCGATGCGGTCGTGATGGTCGCAGCGCGGGCAGACGAACTTATTGTCTTCCCATTCCTTAGTGAACACCATCGTGTCGCACTTGGCGCACTTGTGCCACAGATTGTCGGCGTGCTGGCGCTTGGTCAGCCCCTGGATGCCATTGCGGACTCGGCTCAGCCAGCTCATCTAAACCCTTCCTTGTCGTCGAGGCGCGGAAATTAGGCCGCCTCGAACGCCGTGTAAACTAAAGCGTCGCCGCGATCGCGCGGAGCGCGGCGGCGGGATCGTCGGCGGCGGTGATCGGGCGGCCGATGACGAGGATCGAGGCGCCCGCGTCGAGGGCGGCACGCGGGGTCATGACGCGCTTCTGATCGCCGGTGGCGGCGTCGGCGGGACGGATCCCGGGGACGACGAAAAACCCGTCCTTCCACTGGGCGCGCGCGACGGCGAGCTCATTGCCCGAGCAGACGATGCCGTCGAGACCCGCGGCATGGGCAAGTTCAGCAAGGCGCTCGACCTGCCCTGCGGGTTCGCCCGCGACCCCGATCGAGGTAAGATCGTCGTGGTCGAGGCTGGTGAGCAGGGTCACCGCGACAACCTTGGTCCCGGCGGGCGCGGCGGCCTTGGCATCTTCCATCATCGACCTCCCTCCCGCGGCGTGGACGGTCAGAACCGCCGGGGTCAGCGGGGCGAGCGCGTGGATCGCCCCCGCGACGGTGTTGGGAATGTCGTGAAACTTGAGGTCAAGGAAGATCGGAATTTTGCTGTCGGCCAATTCCATCACTCCGGCGCGGCCATTGTGACAGAAGAATTCGAGCCCCAGCTTGAGCCCCCCGGCGAATGGCGCGACGGCTTTGGCAAGAGCACGCGCGCGGTCGATGTCGGGGGTGTCGATCGCGACGAAGATGCGCTTCACGGCTGGAATGGCTCGTCGCCGGTCTCAACCGGAGCAGGAGCAGAAGCGGGGCGTTCGAGCAGTATCGCCTTGCGCTTCGCCTGCCACAGCCGGCTGCGCAGGATGAGCCAGGTCGGAAGCCAGCCGAGCAGCAGCATCAGCCCCATCAACACGGGCAATTTGATATCCGCGGCGAGCGGGCCCCACAGGTTGATCGTCACGTCGCGCCAGTTGCGGGTCGCGAAGATGGCGACGGCGACCGCCAGCAGCATCCAGAACAGGGTCTTGAGAAATTGCATGTCGCTCCTTAGTCGCGCTTTGCCGCCGATGCCAGCACGGCGCGGTTCATCGCCGCAAGCCTTCGCTTCGGCGCAGCGGCGACTCCGGCCGGTTGAGGCCGCACGCATCCCCCGCCACAGCGGCACTCGGGGAGAGGCGATTGAAACACGAGACCAAGTTGGGGCTGGGACTGGCCGCGTTCGTCGCCGCCGGGCTGGCCTGGTCGGCGACGCATGACGAAGCACCAGCCCCGACGGCCGAGCAGCGCATCGCCGCGGCGCAGGCGGCGACGCGCGCGCGGCTGACCGAGCTCGCCCCAGCCAAGCGCCGCGATATCGATTATGCCGCGCTCGACGCGCGGTTCAGGCGGATGGTGGCCAAGCCGACGATGGTCGGAATGGCGGTCGGAATCGTCGAACAGGGACGGATCACCTTCCTTGCAGGCTATGGCGAGACGATGGCCGGGACGGGCGAGCCGGTGATCCCGGAGACGGTGTTCCGCTGGGCCTCGGTGTCGAAGGGGGTCGCCTCGACGATGGTAGCCAAGCTCGCCGAGCAGGGCAGATTGTCGCTCGACCAGCCGATTGCGAGCCTCGCGCCGTCGCTGCAATTGCCGGGTGGCGCGCAAACCAGCGCGACCGTTGCCGACGTGCTCAGTCATCGTCTTGGGCTGTACCGCAACGCGTTCGACAACAAGCTTGAGGAAGGGCAGAGCGCGGCGATCCTGCGGCGGCAGTTGTTCACCCTCAACGCGGTGTGCGCGCCGGGGAGCTGCTGGTCGTACCAGAATATCGCTTATGACGCAGCGAGCGAAGTGGTCGAGAAGACAAGCGGGCGGCCCTATGCCGACGAGCTCAAGCGCGAGCTGTTCGACCCGATCGGGATGACCTCGGCCAGCGTCAGCCGCGCCGGGCTACAGTCGGCCAAAAGCTGGGCGCGGGCGCACAGCGTCGGGCGGCGCCCGATCGAGGTCAACGACATTTATTACGGCGTCCCCGCGGCGGGTGGGGTCAACAGCAATATCAAGGACATGTCGCTGTGGATGCTGGCGCAGATGGGGGCGATGCCCGCGGTACTGAGCCCCACATTGCTAGACACAATCCACGCCGCGCGCGCCGCGACGCCCAACGAACGCGGGCGGATGCGAAAGTTCCTCGAACGACTGTCGGAACCAGCTTATGGGCTTGGCTGGCGCAGCTATAATTATGCCGGGAACCGCATCGTCGGCCACCGCGGCGGGGTCAACGGCTATCGCTCGCTGATCCTGTTCGACCCCAAATTGAAGAGCGGGGTGGTGGCCCTTTGGAACAGCAATACCAGCCAGCCCGGCGGGCTCGAATTCGAGGTGATGGACATGCTCTATCATCTGCCGTTCCGCGACTGGATGGAGATCGACCGCGGCCCCGCAGCGGCGGTCCCGCCGCCCGCGCCGGTCGAAGCGATAGACGCCACGTCGGGCGAGCGGCGCTAGGCGGCGGCAAGGTAGCGTTCGAGATCGCTGCAGCCGCCGATCGTCTCGCCGTCGATCTCGATCAACGGGGTGGTGGCGACGTTATGTTCCGCCTTGAACGCATCGACCTCGTCGCGGGTCGCGAGGATATGCTCGTCGATCGAGTAGCCAGCCTGTTCGAGCATCGCCTTGTCGCGAACCCCGAACGGGCATTCATGATCGGCCAGGACCATGCGGTGAAGGGTGGCGGCGCG
>JBKJTQ010000317.1:0-4586 GCA_046589895.1 Sphingomicrobium sp. | reverse complement strand
GCGGCCCTCGCTCTCGGTCAGCGAGACCACTCCCCACGGCGCCGACCACCAGGCGATGATCCGAGGCGCATCTTCGCCATGATCGACCAGCACCAGTTCGGTCGAACCGCCGCCAATGTCAAAGATCAGCGCCGGGCCGCCCCCGGGCTCGAGCAATTTGTGGCAGCCAAGGACTGCCAGCCGCGCCTCTTCCTTGGGCGGGATGATTTCGAGAACGACGCCAGTCTCGCGCCGGACTCGATCGGCGAATTCGGCGCCGTTGTGCGCGCGGCGGCACGCCTCGGTCGCGACCGAGCGCGCGAGGGTCACCTTGCGGCGGCGCAATTTGTCGGCGCAAATCGCCAGCGCGGCGACCGCGCGGTCCATCGATGCGTCGCTTAGCCGTCCCGAAGCGCCAAGCCCCTCGCCGAGGCGGACGATGCGCGAGAAGGCGTCGACTACGGTGAAACCGCCCTCGCTCGGACGGGCGATGAGCAAGCGACAATTGTTGGTGCCAAGGTCCAGCGCGCCATAGGTCTGACGCGAGCCGCCGCGGAGCGCGGGGCCCCGATGGCCAGAACCGTCTTCCATGGCCGGACGGATGCCTGTTGAGGCCGCCGGCGGCGAAGTGGCGGCCTGTTGCGCCATGTCCCTTCACGCCCATTCTATCCTTCATCGCCCGGACATGCCCGCGCGACTGACTTGGGGTGCGTGTAGGCCCAACCAGGGTCCGAGCGCAACCGAGCCGGCAAATGCGGGCAGCAATGCGGGCGCGCGGCGTTGACAGCACGGCGCCGGCTTCCTATTCGCCCGCCCGGCGCTGCCCGATCGTCTAATGGTAAGACTCCGGACTCTGACTCCGTTAATCGAGGTTCGAATCCTCGTCGGGCATCCAGCCAATATGGTCGCCAGTCATGCTTTCAGCGTTCCGCCCCGTCGGCGCGAATGGCTAGCCCTGAGTTCCCGCGATCCAATGTTCGAGCCGGGTCTTCAATGAGCGCTTCGACGGGATGAAGCCGCGATTGTCCTGCTCGGCCTCCACGTCGGGCTGATCGTAGAGCGTCAGATTGACCGGCATCTTGGGACGCAGCGCCTCGCGCCCGCGCATCATGTCCTCGGCGGCGGCGAGGCTGCGGTGAATGTCTTCGGCGGTAAATGGCTTCATCAGGCAACCGAGCGCCAGGTCGGGCATCGGGAAGTCGGGCGCTTTCCCCGAAATGAAGAAGCAGGGAATGTCGAAATCGTGCATGCGCACCGCGACCGAGAAACCGGTCGTGCCGTGCGCGAGGTGAAGATCGACCAACGCCAGTTCGGGCGAATGCGCCTCGGCCGCGGCCACCGCGCTGTCGATATCATCGGCGGTCGCGACGACACGGTAGCGCGGATTATCTTCGACCAGATATTTCAGGGTTGTCGCGAGTTGGCGGTCATCCTCGACAATCAGAATTTTCAGCAATTCCGCCTCCCCCGAGGAATTCACCCTTGTCCGGAACAACATGCTGCGCCAGCCGCGCGGCGCTGCGAATCCCACGCTTACATGGTTAACGACAGAACGAAGGGTAACTGCGGCGGGACGATGAAACTTAAGCGCGGTAGAAGATATGCGCGCCAATCTTTTCGACACGGGCGAGGCGGCGGCCCCAGCCCGGCGCGACATAATCGGCGTGATACCACAGCACGTCGGCGGAAAGGACCTGCGCCATGCTCGCGGCGGCGATGCGCGCGATGGCCTGCGCCTTGCGCCATGCCTGGCAACCCGCGTCGATGCGCGGGAAGCGGCCCTCGCGGACGAAGCTGAATTGCGCTTTTTGCTTGACCACCGCGCACCATGTGGCGGGATAGCGGCCCGACCGCGCGCGGTTCATCACCACCTGCGCGACCGCGAGTTGGCCTTCCAATGGCTCGCCCATGCTTTCGAAATAGACTGCGGTGGCAAGGCAGGTTGCCTCGACATCGAGCGCGGGGCCATTGCCCTGCGCATCGACCAGCGCGGACAGCGGCTGGCCCACGGCGGGAATGGGCGTCGCCGGGGCGGCGCGAAGCGGCAAAGTGAAGATGTTCCCGCGCGCCAGCGGCTGGACCAGCGGCTTGCTCAGCGGCGGCAAGGTGTAGTTGATCGACGGCAGCGTGTCGCTCATCGCGGGCAGCGCCTTGGTCACCATCGGCAGCGTTGCCGAGACCTGTTGCGCAAAGGCAGCCGAGCTGTTGCCGAGACCGAAGATTAAGGCGAGAGCCAACACCGGCGAACCGCCGGCGCGCAAAAACTTGTTCAATTCAAACTCAAATCATGCGGCCGTCGGTCCGGCATCGCGGAAGCTTCACAACGAAGCCGAGGCGATGGGGACAGGTGCGTCCGTCTTGCCCTGGGGCCCGGCCTCCCCCTCAGGGGGGCTTTGGGTCCGCTCGCTCATTAAATTGCTGCACCGCACGTAACAACAAACGCCCTCGGCGCAATCGCTTGACGATGAGTTGAGCGCATCTTGCGGCGAGTGCCGGAACTTGTTGGTTAATCTACTTTTCTCGCAGGATAGTCAGCCGCATGCGATCGTTCAAGCGCGTTGGCATAACGCGAATTTTCGCAATGTTCACGGTCACCATGAACTCTCGCTACGAGCGGCTCGCATTGCGAATAGGTCCTCGATCAGAAACAGCCGAGTAGGTCATTGCAGGGAGAGCGGGCTGTAGGACAGGGTTTTTGCGAATATCGGCTAGTTGAGGTGATCCAGGACCGGCGCAGCGTGGCAGCGCTGCTTGCGCAGCGCCCTGGACCCCGGCCTTCGCCGGGGAACAGAGACGTTTCTAAGCCGCCTGTTTCTGGCGCGAGGCGCGCTTGCGTTCGTGCGGGTCGAGGTGGCGCTTGCGGAGGCGGATCGAGGCCGGGGTGACTTCGACCATCTCGTCATCGTCGATGTAGGCGATGGCCTGCTCCAACGTCATCTTTTTCGGCGGGGTCAGGCGGATGGTGTCTTCCTTGCCGCTGACCCGGAAGTTGGTCAGCGCCTTGGCCTTCATCGGATTGACTTCGAGGTCATCGGTCTTGGCATTCTCGCCAATGATCATGCCTTCGTACAGCGCTTCGCCCGGCGCCACGAACATGATTCCGCGCTCCTCGAGCGGGCCGAGCGCATAAGCGTTGGCCTGGCCCGAGCCGTTGGAGATGAGCACGCCGTTCTTGCGGCCGCCGACGTTGCCCTTGTGCGGGCCGTAGCGCTCGTACAGGCGATTCATGATTCCGGTACCGCGGGTGTCGGACAGGAATTCGCCGTGATAGCCAATCAGCCCGCGCGACGGGGCCGAAAAGGTAATGCGGGTCTTGCCGCCGCCCGACGGCCGCATGTCGGTCATCTCTGCCTTGCGAAGCGCCATCTTGTCGATCACCGTGCCCGAATATTCGTCGTCGACGTCGATCACGACGGTTTCGTACGGCTCGGTCTTCTTGCCGTCCTCATCTTCGCGGAACAACACGCGCGGGCGGCTGATGCCCAATTCGAAGCCTTCGCGGCGCATCATTTCGACCAGCACGCCAAGCTGTAACTCGCCGCGCCCCGCGACTTCGAAACTGTCCTTGTCGGCCGCTTCGGTGACCTTGATCGCGACATTGCTCTCGGCTTCGCGGAACAGGCGGTCGCGGATCATGCGGCTGGTGACCTTCTTGCCTTCGCGGCCGGCCATCGGCGAATCGTTGACCGCGAACCGCATCGACAGCGTCGGCGGATCGATCGGCTGGGCGTGGAGCGGCTCGGTCACCGACGGATCAGCGATGGTGTCGGCGACGGTCGCGGTGGTCAGCCCGGCGATCGAGATGATATCGCCCGCCCCGGCCTGTTCGACCGGAACGCGTTCGAGACCGCGGAACGCCATCAGCTTCGACGCGCGGCCGGTCTCGACGATCTTGCCGTCGGGATCGAGCGCGTGGATCGGGGCGTTGGTTCGAATCGAGCCCGAGAACACCAGGCCGGTCAGGATCCGCCCGAGGAAATTGTCGCGATCGAGCAAGGTGACGAGGAATTTGAACGGGCCATCGGGGTCGGCCGAGGGATGCGGCACGTGGGCGACGATGGTCTCGAACAACGGGTTGAGCGTGCCCTCGCGGACGTCGTCGGTCAGCCCGGCATAGCCGTTGCGGCCGCTCGCGTAGAGTACCGGGAAATCGAGCTGCTCGTCGCTCGCGTCGAGCAGCACGAACAGGTCGAACACTTCCTCGAGCACTTCGAGCGCGCGCGCGTCGGGACGATCGATCTTGTTGACCACGACGATCGGCTTGAGCCCCAGCGCGAGCGCCTTGCCGGTGACGAACTTGGTCTGCGGCATCGGCCCTTCGGCGGCGTCGACCAGCAGGATCACCCCGTCGACCATCGACAGGATGCGCTCGACTTCGCCGCCGAAATCGGCGTGGCCGGGCGTGTCGACGATGTTGATGTGCGTGACGTTGCCGTTGGCGTCGGGCCATTCGACCGAGGTGCACTTGGCGAGAATCGTGATGCCGCGCTCTTTTTCGAGGTCGTTCGAATCCATCGCGCGCTCTTCGATCCGCTGGTTGTCGCGGAAGGTGCCCGATTGGCGGAAGAGCTGATCGACGAGCGTGGTCTTGCCATGATCGACGTGGG
>JBKJTQ010000250.1:0-3176 GCA_046589895.1 Sphingomicrobium sp. | reverse complement strand
CGCTCGGCGATCTTCCCGCAGGACGATGAGCAGCGCGCCGAAGCCGAAGCGGCGATCGCGCGCGCCAATGCCGAGCAGGAGGGGCGTATCGTCACCACGGTCGAGCCCAATGACACTTGGTATCCGGCCGAAGACTATCACCAGAATTATTTCAAGCGCGCGGGGGCGGGTAATCCTTATTGTCAGGCAGTAATTGCCCCCAAACTGCAGAAATTTCGCAAAAGCTATCAGGCGCGACTGAAGAATGCGGGCGCGACGTCTTAGGGCTTAAGAGGCTCTATTGGCGCGGCGCGGCGGCGCGGGTGAGGCGGTCGCGAATGGCGGCGGCGATGCCGTCGCCGGGGATTGGCGCGACCGCGATGCGCGGGTGGGTGCTGGCGTCGGCGTCGTGGAGCAGGTCGAACAGGCGCGTCGCAGCTTCGACCGGGTCGCCGCGCTCGCTCAGGCTGATGTGCCCTGCGACAGCGCCGAAGCCGATCAGATATTCGCCGTCCCGTACTTCGATCGCGTCGAGGCGGAGCGGCTTGGCGGGGGCGTAGTGGCTGGCCAGCTGGCCCGGGGCCTCGATCGCGTGGCCGAGGGCGTGGACGGCCTCGACCTCGATCGGGCCACGGCGAAGCAGGCGCAGCGGCCCGCCGGTCGCGGCGACGATCGTCGATTCGATCCCGCGCTGGGTCGCGCCGCCGTCGATCACCAGCGCGACGCGCGATCCGAGGCTGGCGACGACATGGCTCGCGCGGGTCGGGCTGATAAGGCCGCTGGCATTGGCCGACGGCGCGGCAAGCGGGCGCCCCGTGGCGGCGAGCAGCGCCTGCATCGCGGGATGAGCGGGAACGCGAAGCGCGATGCTCGAAAGGCCAGCGGTAACGAGGCGGGCGATCGCGGCGCCCTTTTGTATCGGAACGACGAGCGTTAGCGGGCCCGGCCAATGCGCCACGGCGAGTGCACGCGCCGCATCATCGAATAGGCCAAGCTTCTCCGCCGCGGCGAGATTGGTGACGTGGACGATCAGCGGGTTGAAACTCGGGCGGCCCTTGGCGGCGTAGATCCGCGCCACCGCCACGGCATTGGTGGCGTCGGCAGCGAGGCCGTAGACGGTCTCGGTCGGGATCGCGACCGGCTCCCCTGCGAGCACCAGCCGCGCGGCCTCGGCGATCGCTCTGCCGCCCATCGGCATCACGCGCGGGGGGAGTAGATGCGCCATCACTCGCCCGCTATAGCGCGAGCCCCCCGCCTTCAAGGAGTTATCGATGAGCTTTACCGCCCCCGTCCGCGACCAGCGCCTGCTGCTCGACGCGATCGCAGCGATGGGGGGCCCAGATGAGGTAGCCGACAGCGATATCGTCGATGCGGTGCTGGAAGGCGCGGCGGCGTTCGCCGAAGGGGTGTTCGCCCCGCTCGACCGCATCGGGGATTCCGTCGGCGCGCGCTGGGACAATGGCGCAGTGCGCATGCCCGATGGGTATAAGGCGGCTTATGCCGAGTTCGTTGCTGGGGGGTGGATGAGCCTCGCCGCGCCCGAAGAACATGGCGGGCAGGGGCTGCCGCTGCCGCTGTCGGCCGCGCTGATGGAGGATCTGAACGCCGCAAACATCGGCTTCGCTTTGTGCCCAATGCTGTCGATGGGGGCGATCGATGCGCTTGGCGCGCATGGGTCGGACGCGTTGAAGCGCGACTATCTGCCCAAAATCATTTCGGGCGAATGGCCCGCGACGATGAATCTGACCGAGCCGCAGGCGGGGAGCGATGTCGGCGCGCTCAAGACGAAGGCCGAGGCTAATGAGGACGGCAGCTGGCGCGTCAGCGGGACCAAGATTTTCATTACCTATGGCGAGCATGATCTGACTGAACAGATCGTCCATACGGTGCTGGCACGGACCCCGGGCGCCCCCGAGGGAACGCGCGGGATTTCGCTGTTCCTGGTCCCGAAGATACTCCCCGACGGAACCGCCAACGACCTCAGATGCGTGTCGATCGAACATAAGATGGGCATTCACGCCTCGCCGACCTGCGTGATGAGCTATGGCGATGAGGGCGGCGCGACGGGCTGGCTGATCGGGCCCGAGCATGGCGGCATGCGGTCGATGTTCACTATGATGAACAATGCGCGGCTCAACGTCGGGCTGCAGGGAGTCGGCATCGCCGAGCGCGCGACTCAGCGCGCGGTGGCTTATGCGATCGAGCGCAAACAGGGCCAGCGCAACCGATTGCCCGTCGCGATCGCCGACCATCCCGACGTTCGGCGGATGCTGCTCAGGATGCGCGCGCTGACCACCGGGGCGCGCGCTTTGGTCTATTATGCGTTCGATCAATTGGGGCGCGGACAGGATGGCGACGCGGCGGCGGCGGAGCGCGCCGAAGTGCTGACCCCGCTGGCCAAGGCGTGGGGCACCGAAGTCGGCTGCGAGGTCGCCAGCCTTGGCGTCCAGGTTCATGGCGGGATGGGCTATATCGAGGAGACCGGCGCGGCGCAGCATCTGCGCGACGCGCGAATCGCGCCGATCTACGAAGGCACCAACGGGATCCAGGCGGCGGATTTTGTCGGGCGCAAGCTTGGGCTCGACGGCGGGCTGGCGTTCGACGGCTTGGTCGCCGACGTGCGCGCCGATGCGCGGGATCCGCGATTGATCGCCCTGTGCGACCAGGTCGAGGTAGCGGCGCAGACGCTGCGCGACATGGCCGCCGACGATCGCCTCGCGGGGAGCACTCCGTTCCTGACGATGTGCGCGGTGCTGGTCGCGGGATGGCTGGTCGAGCGCCTCGCGCGCGGCGCCGAGCACGATCAGCGGACCGAGGCGGCGGCGAGCTATTTCCATTCGATCATAGTCCCCGAAGCGAGCGGGTTGGCGGCGGCGGCCGAAGCGGGGGCGGCGATGCTCTACGCGGTGCCCGCGGTAGCGCTCGGCTGATCTCTCTCCCGAAGGTGAGCGGAAACTTAGGTCAATTCGCCCGACAGCAAATGCGCGGGGTCGATCCCGAGCTGCGCCATGCGAGTGCGGATCGCGGGCCATTCGGTCTTGATGAACTGGTCGCGCTCGGTGCTGCGCAGCTTGGCGCGGGCGCCCGGCGCGACGAACATGCCGACCCCGCGCTTGACCAGGATCAGACCATCGTCCTGGAACCCCTGATAGGCCTTGGCGACGGTCAGCGGGTTGGCGCCTTCCTCGGCAGCGAGC
>JBKJTQ010000221.1:0-9374 GCA_046589895.1 Sphingomicrobium sp. | reverse complement strand
CTTGTGCCGCGCGACCGCGGGGAAGCCCATCTTGGTGAACAGGCTGCGCAACAGCTCGGGATCGGGAGCGGCATATTCGACGAATTCGAACCCGTCGGTGCCCATCGGATTTTCAAGCCCTAGCGGACCAGAGTCGAGGGTTGCGGTTGCCATCATCTGTCTCCAACATTGCCGCGGAAGGTCGCAAAAGCCGCACTACGTCGGCCTCGAAACTCTCTCTCGGGTTGATCCGAGCATCGCCTGTCGCGCCGCCGCTTGCGAGATCGAGCGGCGCTACGAATTGCCATTGGCGGCGGACATCATCCCTGCGGTATGACCATGACCAACTTCTCTAGCCCTCAAGAGAAAAGTAGGACAGAGCTTTTTGAGCAGCGGCGGAGGAGGGGAAAGAGGATGGTCGGCGACCCGGCGGGATGGATGCGAAGCGCGGACGGCAACGCGTTGCTGCGGACCTACCGCTTCACTGATTTTGGTGATGCCTTCGCTTTTCTGACCCGAGTCGCCGCGCATGCCGAGGCGGCCGACCACCACCCAGAATTCACCAGCGTCTGGAATCGGGTCGATTTTCGGCTGACCAGCCATGACGCGGGCGGCGTGACCGAGCGTGATGTCGAACTGGCTAAAGCCATAGACGCGTTGATCGCCCCGGCGGCTTGAGGCTGACCGAAAAGCGCTGAATTACCATCAGGGGTAGCAGCGGACGCCTTTTATCAAGGCGCCCGCCGTTGAAAAGTTATTGATTCGAAGAGTTCATCTTCGTCTGGATGGCTTTCTGCAACGCCGCCGTACTGTTCTTGGCAGTGCAGGTCGGATCACCGGTCTTCTTTTGCTGTGCGAGGACATTGGCGTTGATGTCGCAGATCGCGGCGGCAAGGCCGATCGGCACCGAGACATTATTGAGCGCCGTAATGTCGCCGACGTCGACACTGAGATTCTGGGCGAGGTTGTTGAGTAAGGCTATGTCGGCGTTACTCAGATCGACTACCACGAGGCCTGAATTCTGGGCAAAGGCGGGGGCGGTCGAAAGAGCCAAGGCGGCTGATGCCATGACGGCGAATGTTTTACGCATTTCACTCTCCTCAGGGGTAGGAACCCATCAATTTGGGTCGTCGTTTCAACGCCTTAAGCAGCGTGCCGCCGGCTGGACCAAGGCCGCGAAAAAAGCGACGTCCGGTCCGGCCCCGGCAACGAGCGTGCCGAGTTACGCTGCGGCAGCCGGGCCTCGCTGGTCGGGCATCTGGCGTTAAGCGACGCGATGCGCTAGGCTGTGCGCATGAACTCGAGCGCCACTTCAATTTCAATGCCGATCCGCTTGGCGGATACGCGCTATTATTATCCGCGCTCGGCGGAGACGGAGTAGGTTCGCCCCTGCTTCAACCGCCGCTCGACTGCCCTCGCTCCGGCGGGGTTTTTTATTGGCTGAAGGAATTGTCCATGCTCCTCGACCCGATCAGCACCTCCGATGCCCCGGTGCATTGGCAGGAATTTGTCATCCCGCAGCAGTGGGAGCATTTCACCGTCGAGGATCACCGCGTGTGGGATATTTTGTTCACGCGTCAGGTCGCTGCGCTCGGGACCAGGATCGTTCAGCCGTTTCGCGACGGGCTCGATTTGCTCCGCCTGTCGCATCCCGGGGTGCCCGATCTCGCCGAACTCAATGCCAGGCTTGAGCCGCGCACCGGGTGGCGGACCGTCGCGGTGCCCGGATTGGTGCCTGATGCAGTGTTTTTCGCGATGCTCGCCGACCGTGTCTTTCCGATCGGCAATTTCATTCGCACGTACGAACAGCTAGATTATCTCGACGAGCCCGACCTGTTCCATGATATTTTCGGCCATGTCCCGATGCTGTCCGACCCGCGCATGGCGCGGATGATGGAGCAGATCGGCCGGATGGGGGTGGCGGCGATCGCGCGCGGCGAGGGCGAGCGCGTGGCGCGCATCTATTGGCACAGTGTTGAATTCGGGCTGGCGCGTGAGCATGGCGAGATTAAGATATTCGGAGCGGGCTTGGCCTCAAGCTTCGGCGAGTTCGGCGCGGCGCTCGACGGCGACGCAGTTGAGCGGCGAATCTTCTCGGTCGAGACGGCGGCAACTACTCCATATGAGAATAATCACATGCAACCGTTCTACTTCATCAACGATGGAGTAGAGGCGGTCGCACGCGAGATTGATCGAGTGTCGGCTTAGGCGGCGATGAGCACCGTGCTGCCGACCTGGGTTACGCCAAACAGCCTGGCTGCGAATTTGGCGGGGAGGCGGATGCAGCCGTGAGACGCGGGACGGCCCGGATTGACGCCGGCGTGGAGCGCGATGCCATAGCTGTCGAGCCGCTGCATGTGCGGCATCGGCGCATTGTCATACTTTTTCGAGCGATACATGGGCTGCTTGGCAAGGATCGGAAATATCCCCGTCGGAGTGGGGTTCTTGGCTGTCCCGCTCGAGATCGTCGAAACGGCGGCGAGTTCGTCGCCGCGATAGAGGTAGGCCATCTGATCCGACAGGCTGATGACGACGCGCGGCGCACCTTGGGCGACGCTGTCACGCCACACATATTGGCCCGGCTTCAATTGCTTGTCGCCGAACACCTCGGCCATATCGTTTCGCGCCTGATCAGCGGCTTCGAGCGCAGCGGTCCGGGCTTCGTACGTCTCGATCGTCGCCATGGCGGGAGAAAGCGGAATTGTAAGGGCGAGCGCGCTCGATGCGAACGCCAGAGCAAGCTTGTTCATTTTGCAGCTCTTTGTTCCAATTGACTTTTGCTTGCACAATGAACTTGACCCGAGTCGGGTTCCATTGAGTTGCGAATCGAAACGTCAAATCAAATGACGCCAACAATTCACGCTCAGAATGAGACAAATGGATAGGGGCTGATCGTTTTGCGATTCTCCTCAACCGCGAGCAAGCGCCCGGCCGGCGCGGTGGCGCGATGCGGGCAATCGACGCGGGGGCAGATCGCGCAGGCGGGGCCCACCGGGGTCACCGGGGGATTGGTCAGGTCGATCCCGTTGGCGCACGACAGGCGGTCGGCATATTTGATGTCGCAACCGAGCCCGACCGCGAGCAGCCCGCCCGACATGTCGGTCGGGATCGGGCGGTCGATAGTCCGTGAGACGGTGAAATAGCGTTGTCCGTCGGGGGTCTCAATGACTTGGGTGATAACTCGCCCCGCAGTCTGGAAGGCGGCGTGGAGGTTCCACCGGGGGCATGATCCGCCGAAGCGCGAGAAGGGGAAATTCTCGCCCGCATAGCGTTTCGAGATATTTCCCGCTGGATCGACCCTGAGCATGAAGAAAGGCACTCCGCGCGCACCGCTGCGGCCGAGCGTGGTCAGCCGGTGCGCGACCTGTTCGACATTGGCGCCATATTCGCCGCACAGGCGGTCGATCGAATAGCGATGCTCGTTGGCCGAGGCGAGGAATCGGCCATAGGGCATCATCACCGCGCCCGCGGCATAATTGGCGAGGCTCATATGGAGCAAGTGGCGGATTCCAGCGTCGGGTGGTGCAGCGGCCTCGACCATCCGCTCGATCACCCCAGCGAATTCGACCAGGCTGAGTTGATAAGCGAGCCCGAAAGTGCGGTTTTCGGCGCGCAACAAGGATGACAGCAGGAACAGGCGCCGCTCGGGGTCATAGGTCTGGCTGGCATTGCCCAGTTCGGCGGGCGCAACAACGCGTGCCGTAATTCCCCATGCTTCCTTGAGGCGGCGACGCAGGGGCTCGGTCACCGACAAGGGATCGGCAAGTGCGCCGCCGAGCGTCTCGGCGCACAGTTCGAGCTCGGGGAAGTGATTGCGATGCTGCTGGATATAGTCGCGGACCCAATTTTCGGGGGTGACCAGCGCGCGCGCATCGCCATTTTGCGCCAGCGCGGGGTTGCGGTCGACTTCCTTGAGCGCGCCGTACAGCCGGGCGATCGCGTCGGCGACTGAGGGGGCGTTATGGGCAATTTCGGCAAGCTCGTAACGCGGCACGCCGAGGTCTCTGAGGATCGCGTCGGAAAAGATTTCGGCGAGGTCGTCGGCACCGGTGCGCGCCGCGCCCGCAGCGGCAAAGACGCGAACGTCAATCTCATAGGTTTCGGCAAGGCGGAGCAAAAGCGCGGCGGTGACCGGGCGCTGGTTGCGCTCAAGATGGTTCAGATATGACGGGCTGATCGTCAGGCTCGCCGCCATGTCGGTTTGCGACAGTCCGCGGTCACGGCGCAGCCGGCGAAGGCGCGGTCCAAGGAAGAGTTTCGAATTGGCCATGCCTAAAACTGTCAACTTCGCCCACCAATCACAAGTCAATTTTTGACAACGCGACGCTAATTGCCGAGGCTTTTAGTGCGCTTCGGAGTTTCTGGGTGCCGAAACACAGCCTGAATCCCTATTCGTGCAAGGACCGTCCCCATGACAAGTTTTGACCAGCTCATCCCCACCTTCCCCGACCGCTTTGAAGGAATTGAGCGGCCTTATTCGGCCGACGAGGTTGTCGCGCTGCGCGGATCGGTGACGGTCGAGCATACGCTGGCCAAGCGCGGGGCGGAGAAATTGTGGCAGTTGATGCACCGCGACGCGCCGGTGCGCGCCTTGGGCGCGGTGACCGGCAACCAGGCGATGCAGATGGTCCGCGCCGGGCTGGAGGCGATCTATCTGTCGGGCTGGCAAGTCGCCGCCGACGCCAATACCGCGGGCGCAATGTATCCTGACCAGTCGCTCTATCCCGCCAACGCGGGTCCTGAACTCGCCAAGCGGATCAACAAGACGCTCCAGCGCGCCGACCAGGTCGAGGTTAGCGAGGGTGGTGCGCAGCGCGACTGGTTCGTCCCGATCGTCGCCGATGCCGAAGCCGGTTTTGGCGGACCCCTCAACTGCTTCGAGATCATGAAGGCCTATATCGAGGCGGGAGTCGCCGCGGTCCATTTCGAGGATCAGCTCGCGAGCGAAAAAAAATGCGGCCATTTGGGCGGCAAGGTGCTGATCCCGACGCAGGCGCATATTCGCAACTTGAACGCCGCGCGGCTCGCCGCTGACGTCAGCGGGGTGCCGACGCTTATCGTTGCGCGGACCGATGCCGAAAGCGCCAAGCTCATCACCAGCGATATCGACGAGCGCGATCGGCAGTTCCTGACCGGGGAGCGCACTCCCGAGGGTTTTTTCCGCTTGAAGGACGGCACCGGGCTCGACCATTGCATCGCCCGCGGGCTGGCGTTCGCGCCGCATGCCGACGTGCTGTGGTGGGAAACCAGTCACCCCGACCTGGACGACGCTCGCAAGTTCGCCGAGGCCGTCCACGCCCAATATCCGGGCAAATTGCTGGCCTATAATTGCTCGCCCAGCTTCAACTGGAGGGCCAAGCTCGACGAGGCGACGATCGCCAAATTCCAGCGCGAGCTGGGGGCGATGGGGTATAAGTTCCAATTCGTCACGCTGGCCGGATTCCACAGCCTCAATCACGGGATGTTCGAGCTTGCCAGCGGCTATAAGGATCGCGCGATGAGCGCATATGCCGAGCTCCAGTCGGCCGAATTCGCATCCGAGGCCGCGGGCTATACCGCGACGCGTCACCAACGCGAGGTCGGAACCGGCTATTTCGACCGCGTTGCAATCGCGGTCGGCGGCGGCCAGGCATCGACCACCGCTTTGAGCGAATCGACTGAAACGGCGCAATTCGTGACCGAGGCCGCCTGATCACAACCGACGACCAGGGAAACGAAAAATGGACAAGAAATATTGGGTCATCGGGGGGGAGTATGACGAGCAGTTCAGCGGGCTGGTCGAAGGCACCCAGCGAGTCGCCGGGCCCTATGGCAATGAGCTTCGCGCGCGCACCGAGTGGCAGCGGCTGACCTTCCGCGACGGCTGCCGCGCAACCGAGCGCTATCACATCGCGGTCGAGCCGCGCGCATGAGCGAGGCTGCACTTGCCGAGCGCCGGCCCGAGGTAAAGAACAGCCGGCATCCCCGCGTGAGCGAAGTGTTGAGCGAGGAGGCGCTCGGCTTCCTCGCCGCACTCCACCGTCACTTTGACGCCGGACGCAAGACTCTGCTCGAAGCTCGTGCGGAGCGGCAGGCAAGACTCGATCGCGGCGAAATTCCCGACTTTCTCCGCGACACCGCCGATCTTCGTGCCGCCGACTGGCGCGTCGCCCCGGCACCCGCCGACCTCCAGGACCGTCGCGTCGAAATCACCGGGCCGACCAACGCCAAGATGGTAATCAACGCTCTCAATTCGGGCGCCAGGGTGTTCATGGCCGATTTCGAGGATGCCACTGCGCCGGCCTTCGACACGCTCATCGACGGGCAGGCCAATCTCATCGACCGGTGGCGCGGCACGCTCGCATTCATCGATCCCGTGACGGGCAAGGATTATCGCCTCGCCGACGACCCCGCGGTGCTTATGGTGCGCCCGCGCGGGCTTCACCTCGACGAAGCGCACGTCACAATCGACGGCGCGCCGCTGTCGGGCTCCCTGTTCGATTTCGCGCTCTACCTGTTCCACAATGCCGAGTCGGCGATCGCGGCGGGGTCGGGGCCTTATTATTACCTCCCCAAGCTAGAAGGCTGGCTTGAGGCCGCGTGGTGGGCCGAAGTCATCGTCTTCGCCGAAGCCGCACTCGACCTGCCTCGTGGCACCGTGCGCGTGACCTTGCTGATCGAAACGCTACCAGCGGCGTTCGAGATGGACGAGATGCTCCACGCGCTGAAGGATCATGTCGTCGGGCTTAATTGCGGGCGCTGGGATTATATCTTCAGCTTCATCAAGCGCTTCGGCCGCACTGCCGAACGGATCGTCCCCGATCGTTCGGCGATGACCATGGATCGCGCCTTCCTCGCCGCTTATTCTCTGCGCCTGATCGCCACTTGCCATCGCCGCGGGGCGCATGCGATGGGCGGAATGGCCGCCGCGATCCCGGTCAAGGATGACGAGACCGCCAATGCCGCGGCGTTCGAACGGGTGGCGGCGGACAAGCGCCGCGAGGTCGGCAATGGCCATGACGGGACCTGGGTGGCGCACCCCGCGCTGGTTCCGGTGGCATTAAAAGCCTTCTCTTCGATGTCGAGCCCCAACCAGCTTCACGTCATACCCGCCACCTTCCCCGATCGCGATGCCTTGCTCGAGCTTCACACCGGCCCGCGCACCGAAGCGGGGGCGCGCGAGGCGATCCGCGTCGGGGTGCAATATCTCGCCGCGTGGATCGGCGGGCGCGGCGCGGTGCCGCTTTATGGGCTGATGGAGGATGCCGCGACCGCCGAAATCTGCCGCATGCTGCTGTGGCAGTGGCGACGGTATGAAGCGCCGCTCGACGATGGCCGAACGTTCGACGACGCGTTGTTCGGGCATTTGCTCGATGAGGAAGTCGCGGCAATGCCCGTGATCGCGCATCGCGATGAAGCGGTGGCCCTGTTCGCCGCCATGGTTCGCGCCGACCAGCCCGCCGAATTCCTCACGCTTCCCGCACAATCATTGCTCGACCGCGCATCGCTAGGTTGACTATAGCGCCAGGCGATGGCCGACGACGCGACTGCACGCGAGTATCGCACGGGGAGCGACCCACGCACCTTGCGCGATGCGCTCGGCTGTTTCGCGACGGGGGTAACCGTGGTGACCTGTTTCGACGAGGCGGGCGGGCCGGTCGGTCTAACCGCGAACAGCTTCACCGCGCTGAGCCTTGATCCGCCCTTGCTGCTGGTGTGCGTCGCCAAGAGCGCGGCGAGCGCGGGGCCGCTGACTAGCGCTGCCCGCTTCGCGGTTAACGTTCTCCAGACCCGCCAGCAGCCCGCCTCGATCACTTTCTCGACCCGCGGCGAGGATCGTTTTGGCCGTACCGAGTGGAGCGCCGGCGAGCATGGTTCACCGGTGCTGATGGAATCGCTCTCGGTGTTTGAATGCCGCCGGAATGCGATCCACGACGGTGGCGACCATGTCATCCTCGTCGGCGAAGTGGTCAAGGCTAGCTTCGAGCCCGGGCTCGATCCGTTGCTCTATTTCCGCGGCTCGTACCGGCGGCTGCACTTCGACTGATCGCCGCGCCCGACTTATCCACAGACAAAGCGTGACTCTGAACTCAAAGGCGCGCAACTTTCACCCATGGCCGACCGGGGGGTAATCAAATCGCAAGCGAACCGTAGTGCTGGCAAGCGAGCTATTCCGGCGCGCACCGTCGGCGGATCGAACGGCCAGTCGATCTTCGATTTCACCTCCATCCTCGCCATCGCTGATGCGCTGCCGGTGATGATCGCTTATTGCGACGCCTCGCTCCGTTATCTTTTCCTCAATCGCGCGCTCGCCGACTGGTTCGAACGCCCGCGCGCCGAGATCCTCGGCAGGACGATGCGCGAAGTGCTCGGCGAGAGCGCCTATCCGATGCGCGAGCCGATGCTGAAAAGCGCGCTGGAAGGCGAGCGGCAGTGTTTCGCGAGCGACGATCAACATCCCACGCGCGGCGCTCTGGCGGTGCAGACTGAATATATCCCCCAATTTGGCCCCGGCGGCGGCGTGCGCGGGCTGATCATGCTGGTCGAGGACATTACAGAGAAGCGCAGCGCGGGTCGCGCGCTACAGGAAAGCGAGGCGCGCTTCCGCCGCATTGCCGATTCCGCGCC
This sequence comes from Sphingomicrobium sp., assembly GCA_046589895.1. GTDB lineage: Bacteria > Pseudomonadota > Alphaproteobacteria > Sphingomonadales > Sphingomonadaceae > Sphingomicrobium. The sequence goes on along the minus strand of JBKJTQ010000221.1, from coordinate 788 downwards.
GGTGATGATGTGGGTGACGAGGCTCGACCGTACGCGCGACTTCGTCAACGACGCCTATGTCGACTTTATCGGCCTGTCGCGCGAGCAGACCCGGAGCTTTGATTGGCGACAGGCGATTCACCCCGACGACGTCGACCGGATTATCGCCGAAAGCATCGCCGGGGAGGCGAGTCGCCAGCCTTTCGCGCTGGAGGGCCGCTATCGGCGACATGACGGCGAGTGGCGTTGGCTTCGATCAGTTTCGAGCCCGCGGCTCGGCGGCGACGGCGAATTAAGCGGCTTTATCGGGGCGGCCACCGATATCACCGTCGCCAAGGAAGCCGAGCTCGAACTCAAAGCTCTTGTCGACGACCGCACCGCCGAATTGAGCGCGAGTGAATCCCGGTTCCGCGCGATCTTCGATACCGTGATGGAGATCATCGTCCTGACCAAGCCCGACGGCACGATCATCCAGATGAATCGCACCCCGGCGACATGGCGCGACGCCAATCCCGAACATGGGGTTGGCGGCAAGCTGTGGGACGCACCGACCATGCGCGCCTATCCCCAGCATCAGACGTTGATGAAAGGGGCCGTTGCCCTCGCGGCCCGGGGCGAAACCTACGAAGGTGAGATCGCTATGGAGAAAGCGGGCAAGATGACCGCTTATCTCGACGTTTCGCTTCGGCCGGTCCGCAACCAGGCTGGCGCCATCGACTATCTGTTGTTCGAAGCGCGCGACATCACCGAACTGAAGGCGGCGCAGGAGCAATTGCGCCAAAGCCAGAAAATGGAGGCGCTCGGCCAGC
>JBKJTQ010000310.1:0-5292 GCA_046589895.1 Sphingomicrobium sp. | reverse complement strand
AAACGGCGCCGCTCCACGGGGTACGACGCCGTTCTGTGAAGTCCGGGATTAAAGGGCGAGCGTCAGCGTTCCGGTGACCGCCCTGGTCGACGCAGGGGTAAAGCGCGGTGCGCCGCTGCCCGTGCCGAATGCATTGATCACCGTCGAGAGGTTGCCGAAATAATGCTCATTCAAGAGATTGATGACATTGAGCTGGAAGTAGCTCTTCTCGCCGGGCAGGAATGACAGGCCGATCCGTGCATCGAGATCGACCGTCGTATAGCCTTTCACGACGACGTCGTTAACGTCGGTGGCAAAGCGCTTCCCGACATGTTTTGCCTGGATACCGATCGTGACGGGGCGCAGATCGACCTCGGCCCGACCACCGAATTGCCACTTGGGCGTTTCGACGACGAACTTGCCCTCGGTCCGTCCGCAAACGTTGAACACGTTGACTCCCCTCGTCGGGAGCGCGGTTGGCAAATCCGGGCAATAATAGGTCAAGCCGGTTGCCGCGGGCGGCGCCGCGTTGGCGGCGATGCGCGCGGTCGTGCTCGTTGCGTTGATCGTCACGGGCACGAACACGTAGCTGCCGACCAGAATGTCCTGCTGGAGCTTCGCCTGAGTGTAGCTGACCAAGGCAAGCAGGTTGAGCGGGCGGATCGGGCGCACACCCAGGCTGGCATCGAAGCCATAGCTCTTTACCTTGCCGACGTTGCGATCGAGCGTGATGTTGGTCGCGGGATCGAACGACGAAACGATGCGGTTTTGATACCCGATTTTCCATGCCGTGGCCTGCGCCTGGACCATGCGGTTGATGAAGCGGACCCCGAGATCGAATGAGTTGGTCGTTTCAGGCGTGATGTCGACGTTCGGCTGACGATAGAGATTGTCGGTGCGCGGCGCCGAGAAACCCTTGGCGTAGCTGCCGAAGACGCTCAGGCTGTCAGCGATCGCGTAAGTGGCGCCGACGTTGGGGAGCAGCTTGTGATACTTGTAGGTCGCCTTGAACGGGGCATAGACCGGCGTGCCCAAGATCCCAGCCGCGGGTGGCGTGTAGGTATTCGGAACGAGATAATTGCCGATCGCCGGGACGGATCCAACGGGGGCCGCCTGGACGCAAACGGGGAAACCACCGCCCGCTGCCGGGGTGTAGCAATTCTGGTCGAGATTGCGCCTGAACCATGGCGAGCGCACGCCGAGTTCAAGGCGTAGTCGGTTGTCGAAGAACTTGCCGATATATTGACCCGACACCTGATTGAGAAGTGCGATCGAGGTGCGATCACGATTCTGTAATTTGGTGCCGGCGGCAGTGATGATCGCCTGGCCCTTGTTCCCGAAAAACGCATTGGTGAGACCAAACTCGTTCGTCGTGGGCGAATATTCGCCGGTCTGGCGATGATTGGCGCGATCGTATGTGTAGGACACGCGAAACGTGTTGAACGCATTCGGCTTGAACACGAGCGAACTGATGAGCGACACGCGATTGGTGTTGGTGATCGACGGACGACCGACCTGCAAGGTATCGAGCGTATCGCCATCGAAATTGAGATCGACGCCGGTCGATCCCGCTACGCCTTGCGACAGCAAGACATCACTTTCGCGCAGCGCCGTTGATTGTGAGCCGCCACTGGCCAGCACGTATTGATAGGTCGGATCGATCGTCAGAACGAGGCCGTCCTTGATCGTGAAGCGCGACTGCCCACGGAGGTTGCCCGTCTGCGACGGATTGATCTGCAGCGAAAGAAGATCGGTAATCGGTCGGGTGGCGAGCGGCCCTTCAGGGGTGAAACACGTCGTTGGATCGGATTGAGCAGAACCTCTGATCCCCGTCGGCCGCGTCAGGACGACGCCCGTCGCGGAGCGGCAGTTGTTGATAAAGGCGAGGTCGTTGACCCGATCCCACTGGTCCTCGCTGAAATCGCCGACGACGATCGGCGAGCCACTGAAGGTGGCCGGAATGTTGGCGACGCTCAGCACATTGCGAAGGTCGGTCAGATTGGGATTGGCATAATTATTGTTGCGGTTGGAATTATAATGCGCCGAGGCCGACATGAAGTCGCCATTCGACAGCGGCTGATAGACCCGCCCGTTAAACTGCCATTTGCCGATCTTGCCGTCGCCGCGCCAGTGATCGTAGGTCGCCCGGCTCGCGGCAAAGAACGCCTTCGTGCCGATCGCGGTGAATTCCCCCGTGTTGATCATGCCAAAAACGCGACGATAATCGAAACTGCCAAGGGAGCCATTGACAGTCAGGCCAAGGCGATTGATCGGAATGAGCGTCCGATAGTTGACCGTGCCGCCAGCGGCCGAGGCGGTCGGCGAATCAACATCGGTCGCGCCCAGATTGACGTTGACCTGTTCGATCAATTCAGGATCGAGTTGCTGGTTCGAGAAGATCGCGTAATTGCCGCTGTCGTTGAGCGGAGCACCGTCGAACGTCAGGCTGATGCGGTTGCCGTCGAAGCCGCGGATACGGATGCTGCCACCCGACGAGCCGAAGGCGTCGTTTTGCGTAAAGTTCACGCCAGGAACGTAATTGATCGTGTTGAGGATCGATTGACCAGGGCTCTGCTTGGCGATGAATTCCTGAGTGATCAGGCCTTTGGCCTTGGTCGAGTCCTGAATGACGACGCCCGAGGTCCCCGCGGTCGACCGCGTGCCGGTGATGACGATCGTGTCCTTTTCCGTTTCGACCGTCCCGGTCGACTGGGCGAAAGCGGCGGTCGGGAAGACGATGGCGGTCGAGCAGAGAAGAATCAGTTTTTTCACGATGAACCCCAATGAGTTGGTTTAACCCGCTAAACGTGTACGAGCGCCGCTAGAGGCCGAATAAGACAGACGGGTGACCGCCACGGTGGGGATCACCTTTTCCATTTAGACGTTGCAGAAATCCCACTCCCATCCCGCGCCATCACGCGCGAGTCGATCTTGGCTAGAGCAAAGTTGGACTATCTTTTCAAGACCGGAGAGCGGCCGATCGCGCATCCAGCCGGCGACCGATGCCGACCAGCAACATGATCAGCAGCGGGACCAGGACGATCGACAGGAGGACCTTGGCGATCGCTTGCCCCACGATCAGGTCGGCGATCGGGCGAACTCCGTAAAAAGCGACCGTGATGAAGATTAATGTATCGACGATCTGGCTCAGCACGGACGCGATCGCGGCGCGCACCGCGACCAGCCGGGTCGGGCCGCGCGACAGCCTGGAAAAGATGAACACATTGAGGCTCATCGACACGCCATACGCGATGATTCCTGCCGCCATCAGCCGCCCGCTCTGGCCAAGAATGATCGGAAAGGCCGCCTTGGCGGGCTCGTACATTCCCGGGTCGGTCGGCAATCGTATGACGATGAAGGTCAGCAGGATCGCGGTGATCAGCGGCACGAATCCGAACCGCACCAATTTGTCGGCGGTGGCGCGGCCGTAAAGTTCGGCCACCGCGCTCGACAAAGCGACCAGCAGAAGGAAAGGAAAAATCCCCGCTTCGACCGCTAGCGGACCGAAGCCCGGGATAATCCCCAATCCGACCTGCTTCGAGCCGAGCACGCCGGCGATGCAGGTCATTCCGCCGTACAGGATCGCCAGCGCGAACAGGCCGATGGGAAGCACATGGGCGAGGGCGGGGGCGGGCGCCGGGGGCGCGGCTTGAACAGGTTCGGTCATGGCGCCGAAGGGGTAACGGGTTTGGGGTCGGCCGCAACCCTGTTTCAGTTTGACGGCGGTTTGATGCGCGGTTAGGCGGACGCGTTTCCCCCGAAAAACCGAGGAAATTCAGAAACCGCCGATGGCCGATGCAGCGATAGACATTGTTGCCATGGGCGATGCCATCGTCGATGTGATCGCGTCGTGCGACGAGGAGTTCCTCGGCGCGCACGACCTGCCCAAGGGGTCGATGCAATTGCTCACCCCGGCACAAGCCGATTCGCTCTATGCGGCGATGGGGCAGGCGCGCGAAATGTCGGGCGGATCGGCGGCCAATTCGATGGCCGGGATCGCCGCGATGGGGGGCAAATCGGCGTTCATCGGGCAGGTCGCCGAGGATCAGCTGGGGATGATCTTCGAACATGACATGCACGCGCTGGGGGTTCACTTCGACACCCCGCCACTGGTCGGTGGATTGCCGACCGGGCGCTGCCTGATCCTCGTCACCCCCGATGCACAGCGAACGATGAACACCTGTCCGGGGGCGAGCCATGAATTGTGTATCGCGGCGCTCGACGAAGCGCTCATCGCCTCGGCCTCGATCCTCTACCTCGAAGGCTATTTATGGGGACCCGACAAGCCGCGCGCGGCGATGCTCATGGCGGTTGAGATCGCGCATCGCGCCGGGCGGCAAGTGGCGTTCACACTGAGCGAAAGCGTATGCATCGCGGGCCGGCGCGAGGGTTTTGCCGAGATGATCGAGGGCGGCGGGATCGACCTGCTGTTCGCCAATGAGGATGAGGCGCTCCAACTCACCGGGCGCGCCGATCTCGGCTCCGCGCTTGATACGCTCAGCGCCAAGGTCGAAACGCTGGTCATTACCAGCGGTGCGGCGGGTGCGGCCGCGATCCGCGGCGGCGAGCGCGTCGCGATTCCCGCGGCGCAGGTCGCCAAGGTTGTCGATACCACCGGCGCGGGCGACCTGTTCGCGGCGGGCTTCCTCGCCGCGCGGTGCAAGGGTGCGGGGCTCGAGCGCTGCCTGTGGACCGGGGCGATCGCGGCGGCCGAAGTGATCCAGCATTATGGTGCGCGCCCGATCGCCGATCTGAAGGCGCTGGTGAAATTATGAGCATCGCCCGGCTGGCAACGGCTCGCGTCCGAACTGTCCCGCGGACGGTCCGGGGCGGAAAGCCCGTCTGATGATCCGCCGCATCGCCGTTTATTGCGGATCGGCGACGGGCGCGGATCCGGCGTTCGCCAATGCCGCGCGCCTGCTCGGCCGGACGATGGTCGAGCGCGGTATCGACCTGGTCTTCGGCGGGGGCCGGTTGGGGCTGATGGGGATCGTCGCCGACAGCGTACTCGACTCCGGCGGCAAGGTGTTTGGCGTTATTCCGCAAGCGCTGGTCGAACATGAAGTCGCGCATCGCGGCTGCACCAAATTGTTCACGGTCGGCAACATGCACGAGCGCAAGGCCAAGATGACCGAGCTGACCGACGCGTTCGTCGCGCTTCCCGGCGGAATCGGGACGCTCGACGAATTGTTCGAGGCGTGGACGTGGAATGCGCTCGGCTATCATTCGAAGCCGTTCTGCCTGCTCAATGTCCACGGCTTCTGGAACGGGCTCGACGGGTTCATGGACCATGTCTCGGCGAGCGGATTTTTG
>JBKJTQ010000276.1:0-4473 GCA_046589895.1 Sphingomicrobium sp. | reverse complement strand
TGACCCCTACGGGATTCGAACCCGTATTTCAGCCGTGAAAGGGCCGCGTCCTAACCCTTAGACGAAGGGGCCATCGCTTGGCAGCGCGTGGTGCGCGCGCCCTATGCTGGCTGGGCCGCGCGCTGTCAATTCCGCTTGGGCGCGAGTCACGCCGAGAGCGGGCGGCGATCATCTTCGACGCGGGCATCGAGCCAGGCCAGCGTCAGCGCGGCAATGCGCGGCGCGGCCTGGCCATCGCCGAACGGGAAACGCGGGACCGCCATCGCGGCCAATGCGGCGCGATCTTCGATCAGCCGGGTCACCGCATCGATTATGCGAACAGTGCCGGTCCCGATGAGCAGGGCATTGCCCGACGCGATGCATTCGGGGCGCTCGGTCTTGTCGCGCAGCACGAGCAACGGAACGCCCAGCGCGGGGGCCTCCTCCTGTACTCCGCCCGAATCGCTCAGGATGAGATCCGAGCGGCGCATCGCCTCGATCATTGGGCCATGGCCGAGCGGCGCGGTGAGACGGATGTGCGGCTGATCGATGAGCAATGTGAACATCGTTCGCGCGACCTGGGGATTGGGGTGGAGGATGACGTCGATCGCAACGTCGCCGCGCCGCGCGAGCGTGGTCAGCGCCAGAGCGAGCGAGGCCAGCCCGGCTCCCCAATTTTCGCGCCGGTGACAGGTGACGAGCAATTTGAGTCGCCCGCGCGACGCATGGCGGCGGCGATATTTGGGTATTTTGCCGAGCTCAGCGAGCAAGGCATCGATTCCGCTGTTGCCGGTGACGTGAAGCATGCCTTCGCATCGTTCGCGGCGAAGATTGGCGGCGGCGGTCGCGGTCGGCGCGAACAGCAGGTCGGAAAGGCGGTCGATCTCGACCCGGAATTGCTCCTCGGGCCACGGGGAGCGCGGATCGAAACTGCGCAACCCCGCCTCGACATGCGCCAGGGGTAGCCCGAGCTGCTCGGCGGCGCGCGCTCCGCCAAGCGCGCTCGACGTATCGCCCTGGACAATCACGAGATCGGGCGCCGCGCGGCGCCACTGACGCTCGAACGCGCTGGTTACCGCCTCGACATGATCGATCGGGTCGCGCCGCCCGGCGCAACCGAGGGGGGTCGCGGGCTGATCGCGCAGGCCATGATCGCTGGGATCGAGCCCGGGATGCTGACCGGTCGGGTAGAGATGGATGGGGACGCCGCGGCGCACCAGCTCGTGCGCGACTGGCGCGAGCTTGATCGCTTCAGGTCTGGTTCCGATCACGAAACCAATACGGACAGGTCGCAGCTTTCCCCCTCGCTTCGGCGTTGCCTGTGTGAGCGATCATCGCGCGCGCGGCAAGCGCAACCGCGCCACAGCATCGTGCAAAAATGCTGGACAAGGCTTGCGCCCAAGATCATCCGGTGAGCGGGGGAGATAGTAATGGCACGAAAGCCATCGATCGACGGCATCCTTGTCGCGCAGGTCACCGACCTCCACATCGGGTTTGACCGCGACAATATCCACGAGCTTAACGTCCGCCGCCTCAACCTGGTGATCGACCAGTTGAATGCGATGCGCCCCAAGCCTTCTCTGCTGCTTGTCACCGGCGACCTCGTCGAACATGGCGACGACGCGGGGGCGTACCAGCATATGCGTGCGCTGATCGGACGGTGGGAAGGGCCGGTCGCATGGGTCGTCGGCAATCATGACGATCGCGCCAATTTCGTCGCCCATATTCCCGAAATCGTGACCGATGCCGATGGCTTCGTCCAATACGAGCTCGACCATCAAGGGGTGCGCTTCCTGATCCTCGATACGCTCGACGCGGGGCGCCACGGCGGGATGTATTGCGAAGTGCGCGCCGCGTGGCTCGCGGCGCGGCTCGCCGAGCGCACCGAGGTGCCGACCCTGATTCTGCTCCACCATCCGCCGGTCGACACCGGGATCGACTGGATGAGCGCGCTGTCATCCGAAGCGTGGGTCCAGCGGCTTGAGGCGGTGGTCCGCCCCGCGACGCAGGTGATCGGAATGATCTCGGGCCATGTCCACCGCCCGATCGCGACCAGCTTCGCCGGCAAGATTTTGATCGTGTGCGCCTCGACCGCGCCGACGCTCGCGCTCGACCTCGAAGACATTGACACGGCCAACCCCGACGGGCGCCCGCTGATCCTTGGCGAACATCCGGCTTATGCGCTGCATTATTGGAATGGCGAGCGGCTGCTGACCCACTTCGACACCGCCGGTCCGCACCATGTGCTCGCCAGCTATGACAGCAATGTCCAGCCGATGATCCGTGATTTCCTTAAGGAAAGAGGGACGGGCTAGAGTGCTTTTAGCGAGATACCGCTCTAGCGCCGCACTTCATTCAAAGATTCTACCGGAAGTTATCCGCATAGGCCTGAAGCTTTAGCGCGACCGGCGCGGACGCGACGACGTGGACGTCGAACCCCTTTTTGGTCGCATAGGCGAGCGCCGCTTCTCTGGTGTCGAAGGTGAGACGGACCTGGGTGCGCGTGTCGCCCGAGCCTGCCCAGCCGGTGAGCGGATCGGGGCGGAGCGGCTGCTCACGCTCAAACTCAAGTGTCCAGCGCCCGTCCTTGGCCTTGCCCGACTGGGTCGTGCGGCGTTGCTGTTCGATGATGCGCGCAGTGGTCATGCGTCGCGGATGGCTCAGAGGGGCGCTCAAATCAAGAGGGGGCAAATCAAGAGGGGGCAAATCAAGAGCTTGCGCGCTTGGTGCGAAGCGTCGGCGAGGCGGCGGCGGGATCGTCGGGCCAGGGGTGGCGCGGATAGCGGCCGCGCATTTCCTTCGCCACCTCGCGCCACGACCCGGCCCAGAAAGCGGGCAGGTCCCTGGTCGTCTGGATCGGGCGATGCGCCGGGCTGGTGATCGCCAGCGTCAGCGGCACGCGCCCACCGACGACCATCGGATGCGCCTTGAGCCCGTATAGCGCCTGCGCGCGCACTTCGACCGCGGGGCCGCCCGGCGCGGCATAATCGATCGGGTGCGCCGATCCCGCGGGGGAGGTGAAATGGGTCGGGGCCAGGCGATCGAGGGCGCGGCCTGCTTCATATCCGAGCAGCGCATCGAGCGCATGGCGAAGTCCCTCGACCGCATCGAGGCGTCGCTTGCCGTCGAGCAAGGGCGCAAGCCACTCGTCGAGGCTGGCGAGCAGCGCCGCGTCGTCAAGCGACGGGATCGACGCGTCATGCGCCGCCGCGAAAGCAGCACGCTGGCGAAGCGCCACGGCCGCCTCGGGCCACGGTAACAGCGCCAAGCCATGTCGCCGCACCGCCTCGGCCAGCCCCGCCTTGATGGCCGCTGGGTCGGGCTTGGGGTCGGGCGCCGACGACATTCGGATCGCGCCGAGGCGGCGGCCCCCCGTCGCGCTGATCGCCGCGGTCGCGAGATCGAAGCGAACCTCGCTCCACGCTTCGATGCGGTCGCCGAACAATGCCTCGATCTCGGCGAGGTCGATCGCCGCCGCCGACAGGATCCGCGCTCCCGCTGCCGCGCCCGCAACTTCGCCCACCGCGAGCCAGTCGGCGCGCGCCAGCGGTGAGGCCGGATCGAGCCGAAACCCGCGCCCGCCAACCGACTGCCACCGCTCGCCCGACGAATCACGCCGCCGCGACACGCGGTCGGGGAAGGCGAGGGCGAGGGCGATCCCCGTCCCGCTTGCGGGAGGGGTTAGGGGAGGGTCTGTCTTCTCTGAATCGGACAGGCCCCCCCCCGGCCCCTCCCGCAAGGCGGGAGGGGAGGAAAGGCGCGCCCAGCCCTTCGCCAGCCGTCTCGCCCCTTCCGCCCTAGGTCCGCGATCCTCGCGCCAGCGGCGGTGCCTGACCTCCAGGTCGGCGTCTTTTCCGCCGAGCCCGCGCTCGGTCAACAGCACCGCGACCTCGGCCGCGGCCTGCCCGAAACCTCGTGCGCTGGCCTCGATCAGCATGTGCGCCAGCCGAGGCTCAACCGGGAGCCGGGCAATTGCGCGGCCATGCCCCGTGAGCTGGCCATCGCCGTCGATCGCGCCAAGCCGCGCCAGCCGCGCGCGAGCTTCGTCGAGCGCGGCGGCGGGCGGCGGGTCGAGGAATGGCAGCCGCATTGGGTCGGATTCGCCCCACAGCAGGCAGGTCAGCAGCAGGCCCGACAAATCGGCTTCGAGAATCTCGGGCGGGTCGTGCGCCGGGAGCGCCGCGGTCGCTGCTTCCTCCCACAGTCGGATCGCGACCCCCGGCCGCTGGCGCGCGGCACGCCCCGCGCGCTGGATCACTGCCGCGCGGCTGGCGCGTTCAGTGACCAGCCGGGTCAGCCCCGCGCCGCGATCGTAGCGCGGGCGCCGCGCGAGCCCGCTGTCGACCACGATCGAGACATCGTCGAGCGTCAGGCTGGTTTCGGCAATCGCACTGGCGAGGACCAGCTTGCGCGTACCGACTGCGGGAGGGGCGAGCGCGGCACGCTGCGCGGCGGGATCGACCTGGCCGTGGAGGCGATGAAGGACGATGTCGG
>JBKJTQ010000165.1:0-4423 GCA_046589895.1 Sphingomicrobium sp. | reverse complement strand
GATCGTCGCGGTTCAGGGCGATGCGGCTGGTGGCGGGCTCGGCCTTGCCCTTGTCGGCGATTTCGTTTTGGCCAGCCGAGCCGCATCATTCGTTGCCCACTACACCGCGATCGGCCTTCCCGCCGACGGCGGATCCACCTTCCTGCTTCCCCGTCTTGCGGGCCTTGGCCGGGCGCGAGAAATGCTGCTGCTTGACCGACGGCTTACTGCGGATGAGGCGCACAACTGGGGACTGGTCAGCGAAGTCCACGATCCCGATGATCTCGCCGATGCCGCCAAAGCGCTGGCAACGAAGCTCTCGCAAGGGCCAGCCAGAGCCTATGGCGCGATCAAGCGCTTGTTGCTGGGCAGTTATCGGCAGGACTTTCGCACGCAGGTCGATGACGAGGCGGCGCTTATTGTGCAATTTTCCACCATGCGCGACGCCGACGAAGGAATTGCGGCATTTCGGGAGAAGCGTCTCCCGGTCTTTGGCCTCGATTTATGAACAAGAATCAGGCCTCGCCATTTGGGAAAATTGGCTTCGTCGGATTGGGCGTCATGGGCCAGCCCATGGCGCTTAATCTGCAGCGTTCGGGCGTTCCGTTAACTGTCTGGAATCGCACCCCAGCCCGTTGTGCCCCTCTTGTGGCGGCAGGGGCGGCGCAGGCAGCTTCCCTCGATGCACTTTTTGCGTCTTCCCAAACCATAATATTGATGCTCGCCAACGAGCGGAGCACGGATTTGGTTCTGGACCGCGCCGGCGATAAGTTCCTGCCGCGCGTGTCCGGCAAACGCATCATTGCGATGGGGACCAATTCACCTGCCTGGTCGGAGCGCCTTGCGAGCGATCTGCTGGCCGCAAACGCAGAATATATCGAAGCGCCGGTCTCGGGTTCGCGCCAACCGGCACTTGAGGGCAGGCTTGTCGTCATGGTCGCTGGAGCGACCCAAGCGGCACGATCGGCTGCAGCCGACCTAATCTCGCCGATGTGCCGCCAAACCTTCAATGCGGGCCTCGTTCCGACCGCTTTGCGGCTCAAGATTTCAGTCAATCTTTACCTCATCACCATGGTGACAGGCCTGGCCGAGGCCGCCAGTCTGGCTCGCAAGCTTGGCGTCGACTGGTCTTTGCTCCGGTCGGTCCTTGATGCAGGACCAATGGCGAGCGATGTCTCGCGCGCGAAGCTGGAAAAGCTCGTCAATGACGATTTCAGTGTGCAGGCATCGATAGCTGACGTCTTAATGAACTGCCGTCTCGTCGCCGATGCTGCGCAGGAAGCAGGAATTGCTGCGCCATTGCTGACGCGTTCGATGCGCTTTTTCGATCAGGCGCTCCGAGAAGGCGGGGCCGATCGCGACATGATCGGGGTCATAAGCGCGATGGAAAGCGCACTTCCAGCCGCCGGACAGGTGATCGCCGAGCAGTTCGATGCTTACAATGCCCGCGATCTCGATCGGTTCATGACCTGCTGGGACAAGCACGCCACATTCGTCTCCCAACCAGATCATATTATTGCTAAGGGCGCAGCCCAGATCAGGCAGATTTTTCGCCAGTGGTTTGCAGATACTGCCCTCCAGGCTGTTTTGCTCAGTCGGACGGTAGTCGATGACATCGTAGTCGATCACGAATTGGTTACGTCGACGACTGGCGATCGTCTGAAGCAGTTTGAGGTGGTGGCGATCTACACTGTCGTCAACGGGCGAATCGCGCATGCGACATTCAGTCAGAAGGAACGATGAATGGACCTGTAGCTACATCGCTTGAGTGGAACCGCAAGTGAGAAAGCTGCGCATTCAAATCACTGATCGTGCGACATCCCCGACGTCAGCCGCGAACATTCCCGCGCTGACAGTGCGCGCCATTGCGCTTGCCGTCAGCGTCGCGATGGTATGGGGAACCAACCCAGTCGCGATACATGAAGGACTCAAACAATTTCCACCGCTGGGAGGCGCCGCAATCAGATTTCTCATGGTTGCCATTCCACTGATCATAGTCCTGCCAAGACCCAAAATCCGCCCGGCCAGCGTTGCGGCATACGGATTGCTTCTCGGGGCAGGACTTGGTCTCAACAATATTGCGATGGCAGGGCATGTTTCTCCGGGCCTCGCGTCACTCCTTCTGCAGGTACAGGTGGTTCTGACGATTGCGCTCGAGCTCCTGTTGGAGCGGCGCTTACCCAGCGCAGGCCAGATTATGGCCTTGCTGTTCTGCTCCGCAGGCGTCCTCATCATCGTCATTGCCGAAAATGAAGCGGCGGATGCATTTGGCGTCACGCTCATGATTGGTGCGGCGACCAGCTGGGCAATCGCGAACATGATCGTCCAGCGTGCTCATAATGTCTCGATGACCGGAATGATGATTTGGAGCAGCACGTTCGCGTGCGCATTGCTGACGTCGCTGTCACTGATCAGTGAGGGCCCCGCAGTCCTGAAGGCGGCCATAATCAACGCCGACGTTCGCGGCTGGACAGCGCTCGCCTGGCAGGCTTTTGCCAGCAGCCTGTTTGGCTACGCCAGCTGGAACTTGCTTCTGGGGCGCTACTCCGCGAGCCAGGTTGCGCCATTTGCACTTCTGGTCCCAGTCGTCGGGATGGCTGCCTCCGCGCTGTTCATTGGTGAGACGTTTGGCCCGGGCAAGCTGATTGCGGCCATCCTGATCGTGAGCGGAATGGGCTTCGCGCTTTTTCGGAAGAAGCTTAAAGATCCCCCGATGGCATGACCGGGCGAACTGTTTGGAACAATTAAGGCGTCCGCCCCGAGACGCGCACGGGTGCTTATGAGTTCATAACCATCAACTTTCAAAGACTCGCGTTTCTTGCGCGATCGCGTTCAATCGCGGCGAGGTGAATACCTCGAACACTTCAGATCTTCGCATGCCGTGTCGACGGCCCGGCCCTGGTTAGGAAGCGAAACTCAGCGGGCGAGTACGCATCCGGAGTTCCCTGGGCCCCAACCCGCTCGCACTTCGAACCAGTTGCCGGAGGGTGGAGGGTTCGGCATAGCCAACGCGGCGAGCAATTTCATCGAACGGAAGCCGCGTCGTTTCGACAAGCTCGATTGCGCGCTCTGCGCGAATCCGCTGCAGGAATCGAACCGGCGACAAGCCGGTTACCCGATGAACTCTTCGTGCGAAGGTCCGTGGCGAGAGTCCGGCCGCAGAGGCGAGCGCGTTCACGCCAATTCCATCCTCTAGGCGGCCGCGGGCCCACTCGGCCGCTCGGGACACGCCCTCGTCCGACGCCGACAGCAGACTGACCGCCATGTAAGGCGTCTGGGAACGACGCTCATCAAGAATCATTGTCTTGGCACATTGCTGAGCGATCGTCGCACCCGCATGACGCGCCACCAATCCTACCATAAGATCCATCTGCGCCATCGCTGCGCCGGCTGTTGTGAAGGCGCCATCTGTGACAATGAGTTCGCGCTCATCAAGCTGAACCTGAGGAAACATCTGACGGAACGCTGGCGCCAGCCACCAAGTTGTTGTTGCCCGGCGCCCATCGAGTAGGTGGGTGCTGGCGAGAAGCAGCGTCCCGGTGCATGAGCTCGCCACATGTGCGCCCTTGGCAGCCGCGGTATAAATTCGATGTCGAGCCTCGTCGGCATCCTTCTCGGCTAGACGCTGAGACAGGCAGCTCGCCTTGGAAAGGCCTTGGGCGGGAATAATCAGGAGATGGGCGGGAGCATCGTTCGAATCGCCCGGTAGAGCTATCGGGGCGAAGGGTCTGAAGTCCTCCGCTCCTGCACCAACGATCCGTACTTTAAACGCGGGTGGCCGTCCGGCGCTTTCGCATTTGCTGTTGGCAAGCGAGAGGACGTCCAGGGTGATGGCAACGCTGGAGGCCATGGCTCCCTTGATTGCCAGCACGTCAGTTGCGAGTGCCATAAACTTCTCCGATCTGCCCACCTCGGTCGTAACTGGCGATTTCGCCAGCGCGCCGATAAAACCGTCAGGCACACCTTTCTAAGAGGCATTGCCCCTGCTGCTCAAGTGGCAAGTTCGCCACACTTCAAGGCCAGTTTGCTAAGCCGGCGGCGCAGCCGAGCGCTTGTAAGGATAAGCGTCTGAAGCAGAGCGTAGCAGTTTTCAGAGAGCAGACGTGATTTATAGCCAGCATTGGGGGGCCTAGAGAGACGTTCGGAATGCAAACGCTTGCGCGATGGAAAAATAGACCGGGATATCGTCCAATTCGCCACTGTGCATAGGTGGTCAGATTACGCAGACTACTCTCTGCTGGTGTCCTAAAATAAGCCGCGGCCGCGTTTTGAGCAACTGGCGGGCAAGGTTACAGGACTGTTTCTTTGGCCAGGCGAGGGCTGCGACCGAAAAGTGGGAAGAGCGCTTGAACGAAACGGATCGAGTTGGGATTGATCTTGCGCCCGGGCTCACGCCAGGGCCCGTCGGCCTGCCACCCAGGCATCTCATGCTTGTCCTTGTCGT
>JBKJTQ010000121.1:0-2645 GCA_046589895.1 Sphingomicrobium sp. | reverse complement strand
CCCTGGCTGACCTGCGCCCACCCGCTGATCCCGGGCCGGACGACATGGCGCTAGCGCTAGAAGGGGTTCTCGCCGGTATACCAGTTCGACAGCACCAGCGCTTCGGGGCGCGGGCCGATCCAGCTCATCTCGCCTTTCAAGATGTTGATGATCTGCGGCAGTTCGTCGATCCGGCTGCGGCGCAGGAAGCCGCCGATCCGCGTGATGCGGTCGTCTTTGGCGTCGGTCATCGCGTCGGAACGCGCATCCTCGCCGGCGTCATGGACCCGCATCGTCCGGAATTTGTAGACTGTGATCGGTTTGCCCGCGAGCCCGAGGCGGCGCTGGCGGAACAGCGCGGGCCCGCGGCTGTCGAGCCGGATCGCCAGCGCGATCAGCAGCATCGGCACGATCAGCAATGGCGCGAGCAAAAGCGCCGCGAAGAAGTCGATCACCGACTTCAGGTGGAAATAGCCGCGCGCGGGCATCAGGCTGCCGAAGCTGTTTTCCGACAAATGCCCGACCTCAACCCGCCCGGTGAGCGATTCGGACAATTGCTTGACCTGATAGACCATCCTTCCGCCAAGCGCGGCGTTGGCCAGGAAAGCTTCCCAGTCGGGCGGCAGGTCGGCGGAGAAATCGGCCACCACCGCGTCGCAGTCGATCGTCTCGGCGAGCTGCGGGCGCCGCAGCCGCTTCCAATCGACTCCGTCAATCGCCTCAAGATGATCGACCTTCCCGCACGGCACCACCGCGAACCGCCTCCGCACCCGGCGATGGACCGCCAAATGCAGCCCGATCGCCCATACCAGATGCGCGATGAAGCCCGTGAGTATGCCCAGCCGGTCGTAGGGCAGCCGCGTCATCAGCAACAGCGCCAGCACCACGCCATGCGCGACCGCGACCGACGGCGCGATCAGCGTCCCCGATCGCGTCCCGGGGAAGGTCCCGACCGACAGCCGGATCCAGGTCGCGATCACGATCGCGCCAATGTTCGCGACCAGGCTCACCTGGCTGGTGTTGAAATAGGCCGGGTCGGGAAGCACCAGCAGGCGCAGCAAAAACGGTAGCAGCGCCGCGACAACCAGCGCGCCGGCAAAGGCGAAGCGTTGCCGCGTCACCAACGCCTGGCGCGACTGCCCAACGATCGGGCTTTGATCAAGTTTGACGCGACTCATCCTCACAGGATCATAGGGCCCAGCGGTCGATCGACGAGGGCAATTCGCGCTCGCGCCAAATCCCTTTCAAATCGGCGAGTGTTCCGCCCGGCGCGACCAGCGCGGCCAGTTGATCATCACCAAGCGCGCGATATTCGTCATGTGCCACCGCTGCGACGACGAGGTCATAGCAGTCGCCATTCAATGCGATCGGCGCGCGGCCATAATCGCCGGCGGCCTCGCTGGGATTGACGATCGGGTCAGTCAGCGCGACGTCATAACCCAGCGCCTCGAGCCGATGGACGATATCGGCAGTGCGGCTATTGCGCAGATCGGGGACATTTTCCTTGAACGTCAGCCCCATCACCAGCGCGCGCCCCGGCGTGGCGCCGCGCCGTTCGTGAAGCTGGTCGGCGATCCACCCCCCCATCTCGTCATTGGTCGCCCGCCCCGCGAGCACGACCTGCGGATGAAGGTCGAGTTTTTGCGCAAGGTGGCTCAGATAATAAGGATCGACCCCGATGCAGTGACCACCGACCAGCCCCGGCTCGAAGGGGAGGAAATTCCACTTGGTCCGCGCGGCGGCGAGCACGTCCCAGATCGACAGGTCGATCGCTCCGAAAATCTTCGCGACCTCGTTCATGAAGGCGATGTTGATGTCGCGCTGGGCATTTTCGATCACCTTGGCGGCTTCAGCGATCTTGATCGACGCCGCGCGAAACACCCCGCCGCTGGTCATCGCGCCGTATAGTGCGGCGAGCTGTTCGAGCACTTCACCATCCTCGCCCGCGACAACCTTGACGATCGATTCCACGCGATGAACGTGGTCGCCGGGGTTGCTCCGCTCGGGGCTGTAGCCAAGCCGGAAATCGCGCCCGCGCCGAAACCCGCCCGCGCGCTCGATCTCAGGCCCGCAAATATCCTCCGTAACGCCGGGATAAACGGTGCTTTCATAGACGATCGTCGGACGCCGGATGGGGTCGATCCACCCCGCGATCGCGCGCGATGCGCTGATCAACGGGCGTAAATCGGGTTGATTGTCGCCGTCGATCGGGGTCGGCACGGTGACGATATAAACGTCCGCCCCGGCGCACTGGGCAGGGTCGGCGGTCAGTGTCAGGCGGCTCGCGGCAAGCCGCCCGGGATCGACCTCGCGCGTGCGGTCATGCCCTGCCTTGAGCTCGTCGATGCGCCCCTGATCAATATCATATCCGGTGACCGCATTATGCTCGGCCAGCGCGACCGCCAGCGGCAGCCCGACATAGCCCAGCCCGACGACCACGATGTTCGACGTTTCACTCATACGACACTCGATCCAGCACCGGCAACGCGCCGCTCAAGGGATTAGGCGCTACGCCCGCGACCGATACCATGATGGCGCAACCCAGCGCGCTCGGCGTCTAGCCGGTCGTAGATATTGCGCAAGTCTATCAATGCGTTGCCGCGCATGCGATGCGCCAGGTCGCGCAGGCTCAGCCCGCGAAATTCATCCCATTCGGTGACCACCAC
>JBKJTQ010000110.1:0-2644 GCA_046589895.1 Sphingomicrobium sp. | reverse complement strand
GTTGTGGGTGACGATCAGAATCGCGTAGCGGCCGCGAAGCTCGTGGATCAGTTCCTCGATCTTGGCGGTCGCGATCGGGTCGAGTGCCGAGCACGGCTCGTCCATCAGGATGACTTCGGGATCGACCGCGATCGCGCGCGCGATGCACAGGCGCTGCTGCTGTCCGCCCGACAATGCGGTGCCGCTTTCCTGGAGGCGGTCCTTGACCTCGTCCCACAATCCGGCCCGCTTGAGCGATTTCTCGACGATCGCGTCCATTTCGGACTTGCCCGCAGCCAGCCCGTGGATGCGCGGGCCGTAGGCGACATTTTCATAGATCGACTTTGGAAAGGGATTCGGTTTCTGGAACACCATCCCGACGCGGGCGCGCAGCTGGACGACGTCCATCGCGGCCAAGTTGATGTTCTGGCCATCAAGCTCGATCTCGCCGGTCACGCGCGCCGAGGGAATCGTGTCGTTCATGCGATTGAGGCAGCGCAGGAAGGTCGACTTGCCGCACCCCGACGGACCGATGAAGGCGGTGACGCGATCCTCGTGAATGTCGATGTCGACGCCCTTGAGCGCCTCCTTGTCGCCATAGAAGACGTGGATGTCGCGCGCAGTCATCTTGGCGGTGCGATCGACGCTCGCCGATTCAGCGGTGTCGATCGGCTGCGGGACGGGCGGAGCGATAATATCGTGGGTGGTGTCGATCATGGATTTCAGCCTACCAGCGGCGTTCGAAGCGGTTGCGAAGATAGATGGCGATCCCGTTCATCAGCAATATGAACAGCAAAAGCACGATGATCGCCCCCGAAGTCTTTTCGACGAACCCGCGATCGACTTCGTCGGACCATAAAAAGATCTGCACTGGCAGCACGGTCGACGGATCGCTGATCCCGCGCGGCGGCGAGGCGATGAAGGCGCGCATCCCGATCATCAGCAGCGGCGCGGTCTCGCCCAGCGCGCGCGCCATGCCGATGATCGTCCCGGTCATCACGCCTGGCAGAGCGAGCGGCAGGACGTGATGAAACACGACCTGCATCTTCGACGCGCCGACGCCGAGCGCGGCATCGCGGATCGAGGGCGGTACCGACTTGCTCGCATTGCGCCCGGCGATGACTATCACCGGCATCGTCATTAGCGCCAGCGTCAGCCCGCCGACGAGCGGCGCCGAGCGCGGCAATTCCATGAAATTCAGAAATACCGCGAGCCCCAGCAGGCCGAATATAATCGACGGCACCGCGGCAAGGTTATTGATCGAAACCTCGATCAGGTCGGTCCAGCGATTTCGCGGTGCGAATTCTTCGAGATAGAGCGCCGACAGCACACCCACCGGGAAGGCGAGCAGCATCGTCACCATGATCGTCAGGAAACTTCCTTTAAGCGCCCCCCACACCCCGACTGCCGAGCTGTCGGTAGCGTCGGACGCGGTCAAGAAGCCGGGATTTAAGCGCGTGCGGATCGCACCTTTGGCCGCAGCTGCGGCAACCAACGTCTCGATCGCCGGATCGCCATCGCGCTTTACCGCGACGTCGGCCTTCGACGACAAGGGCAACCAAATTTGTGCGCGGCGCGCCAGCAGGCTGGGATCGGCGATCAATTGGTCGCCGAGCGCACGCCCAGAGGCACTGCCGAACAATTCGCCTGCACTTGGGCCATAAGCGGCTACCGCGACCTGTTCCAATATGCCGTCGAGCCCGGCGTTGGCGACGACTTCCTCGGCCTGCGGCCCCGTTAGAGCGGCGGGGTCGATCATCACGTCGGACCTGGCAAAATCGACATCGACGCGAATCTGACTTTGGGTGAATCCGCTCAACCCGCGCGCACCCATCGTGATGAGCAGGAAGGCGAGGAACGCCACCGAAAGGCCCACTGCTGCCAGCCCAAACAACTTGAACCGCCGCTCGGCAGCATAGCGCTGCGCTACCCGTTTGGTCATCGACCCGTCGGTCCAGCGAGTGGAGGTATCCGCAGCGTTATTCATATGCTTCGCGATAGCGGCGAACCACGCGCAGCGCGATTAGGTTGAGAATGAGCGTGATGATGAACAGCAGCAGCCCGAGCGCGAAGGCGGCGAGTGTCTTAGGGCTGTCGAATTCCTGGTCGCCAGTGAGCAATTGCACGATCTGAACCGTGACGGTGGTCACGCTGGCGAACGGATTGGCGGTCATGTTGGCGGCGAGGCCCGCCGCCATGACGACGATCATCGTCTCGCCGATCGCGCGGCTGACCGCGAGCAGCACGCCCCCGACGACGCCGGGGAGGGCGGCGGGGAGGACGACGCGCTTGATCGTTTCCGACTTGGTCGCGCCCAGCGCCAGGCTGCCGTGGCGCATCGCCTGCGGCACGGCGGCGATGCTGTCGTCGGCCATCGACGAGACGAACGGGATGATCATGATCCCCATCACCAGCCCCGCCGCTAGCGCGCTTTCGCTGCTCGCCGAGCTAATCCCGATCGACACGCCGAAGTCGCGCACCACCGGGGCCACTGTCAACGCGGCGAAATAGCCATAGACCACCGTCGGCACCCCGGCGAGAATCTCGAGTATCGGCTTGAGCCAGGCGCGGAGCCGCTGCGGAGCATATTGGGTAAGGAAGATGGCGCTCATCAGGCCGAGCGGGATAGCGACAATCATTGCAATGATTGCACCAATGAAGGCGG
>JBKJTQ010000091.1:0-5036 GCA_046589895.1 Sphingomicrobium sp. | reverse complement strand
CAGGGGCATGTTGCGGAGGTCGACGATATTCATCTCAAGCTGCAATACGACTTTTTCTACATCAAATATTTCTCGCCCTGGCTCGACCTGTTGATCCTGTTCCGGACGATGAAGACGATGGCGACCGGCCATGGGTCGCGGTAAAGGGGGGCGCCGTTTTCGACCCGAAGCGGACAAGAATTGAAGGCGGACTGCCACCGACCGGACGAACCACCCAGTCCCAGCCCCATTCGATGCTAGGCAGAATTGGCGGAGGGTAAGAGGTAGCCCATACCGATATGGTCGCGATCGTCGCCGCGCGCTCCCCCTGGGACCGGCACGGGTGAATCAAGGTCATAGTAACTGTCGTGGACGAGCGCGTCATCGCGGATCCACGGCCAAATCATTTCCTGCAAGAAGCGCTGGTCAAATCCATAGCCCCAACCGGCGGTAGCGCGCGCTGAAAAGCTCTCGATCCTCTCCTTCATGACAAAATTGCGACCTGCGGTACCTCCCCACACACCCCCAAGCATAAGTTCGAAGTGCAGGATATGATCGCGTACGATGTGGTAACCGCGGCCACTGTTAATCCATTCGGTCACGGCTACCCTTTCACGCGCGCTGATGCGGCTATCGCAATCTCTGACAAGATAGCGTCGGGTCCCGGGCATATCGTGAACGAGGAAGCGCCAGAAACCCGGCGGGATTTCAGCGTGGTCGCGACACCCGTCTATAACAAGCGCACCAGCCTCATCGAGCGCATCACGCGTCGAGTCCGGAACCCCTTCACCAACAAAAAATACGGCCTCCCAGCCGGGATAATGGTCCTTCATTGTCAGCGCATTAGCAATCGCCCCATCGCAATAAGTTGAGTTCGCTCCCCAAAGGCTGAATGCAACCCGATCTATTCGGCCGGATAAATGATCGGGCAGGGGTGGCGTGATACCCGCCGCAGCAAGGGCCTCAGCCGCTAATGAGGAGAGCCGGCGTTGCCCAGCCTCAGTTGCAACCAACTTCTTGCCTAAGCGCAATGCTGAGACGCAGGCTGCCCCTAATAGTTCGGGATCATCTGGCCTTTCGGCCAACAGGTTTCCGAGGGCAGCGAAAGCCTCTTCATACCGACCCGCGTTACGCAAAGTCAGAGCGCGCAGTCGGTGATAGAAGACGTTGTCAGGGATAAGCGCGATTGCTTGATCCAAAGCGCTTACCGCTTCAGGGTATCGCCGCATACCGCTTAGCGCGAGTGCCTTGAAGCGATAAAACTTGGCGCGTCCAGGATCATCCCTAAGCGCACTTTCGGCGGCTGCCAGAGCGTCCTCATTTCGATCGAATCGCAGGAGGAGTTCGATTGGATGTGCATCCATTTGCGGCAAATTGCCCGAGATATTTACTGTCTGATGGCGACCTTCATTCATGGATTGCCGACCTGCTTCTCGCAAAAAACGCGCCTTTCGGGCGGCGTTCATTCGATCATAGCGACCTAGTTTCGGCAGCACATCTGAAAAGCGTCGGATTGCACATGTGGCCACTGCCCTCTCGCTTTAAGGCGGTGGCGACCGGCTCCCACAACGCTTCAAGATGAGCCGTTCAGTTTGATTGAAATTGACTCTAACCCGGCTGGCGATTGATGATGCAGCTGGTCGAGCTGACCTGGCCTTCGACCGTGTTCGACGGGTCGCCGCGCAGCCATCGCGCGGCGCCCGGCGCGACGTTGACCGCGGGCCAGTTGCGTAACCCGCAGTCGCCGCGCCGCGGGCCGCCCGACGAGCGGACGCTGTTGCCGTAAATCTCGACCGGGCCGGTGGGGCTGTCGATGTTGATTCCGATCAGCGCATTGGTCACCGTGTTGGCGGTAATCGTGCCGCCGAACATGGCGCCGGGATAGCGCGGGTTCTCGCCCGCCTTCCACGGATTGGCGCCGATCATGATGCCATAGCCGCACAGTCGGGCGGCGCCGCAATCGATCGAGTTTCCGCTCACGACGCTGCCGCGATAATCGCCGCTCGTGCTCGGAAAGGCCTGGAGCATCAATTCGGCGAACGATCCGGCCGAGAAAGCGCCGCCGTGGCGGAAGATATTATCCTCGATCCGGCAGCGGCGACACCCGCCGAGGATCAATTGGACATCGGTATTGTCGACGAAGAAATTGCGGCGGACGACCGTATCTTCGCTGTCATGGATGGTGATTCCGTCGGTCCAGATGTCGCCCGGGCGATGGTCACCGTTGGGACCGATGAAATTATCCTCGATCGTCAGCGAGTTCGAATCGGCAAGGACTTCCATCGTCGTGTAACAGGTAAAATTGCGCAGCACCGACTTGCGCAGCGTGAAGGCGGAATTGAGCACGCGCATCCCGCCGCCGAGCGGGCGCCGGTCGGGCAGACTACAATCGGCGCGCAATTTAGGATCGCCGCTGCCTTCGAACACAAGGTGGATCAGGCCGATCCCGTCGGCGGCAATCTCGATCGGCATGATGTTCGGATTTGGCGCACCGTCGAGATCGACCCGGATGGTCGCGCAGCGCCCCGCACCGAGCCGGTCGCAGCCGGGCGCGCTGTCGGCGACGCCCGCGGATGAGATGATGATCGGCCTGACGATCCGGACCTGCTTGCGCACGACATAGGTTGCGGCGGGAAGCTCCAGCCGCTGCCCGGCCGGCGTGCGGCCGATGCAGTCGAGCAAGGCGGCCGACGCGTCGCGCGACGTATTGGCATATCGCGACAATGACGGGCAGGCGTCGGCTGGCCGGGCACAGGACAGCGCGAACCCGGCAATCGTGATCAGGAGGAGTGTTCTCAAGCTTGGCATGGTGGCGTCCTGCGGCCGGTCAGCGCAGCAGCGCGGGGGCGGTGTTGACGAATGGATTGCGCCACACATTGACGAAGCCGTCGTAAATCTTGCGCGCCGCGTCGGCGAGGGTGCGCGGGCGGTCGCTGCCGTGCCGCGCGAACAAGGCGATCGCGAGGCGGCGGCCGTCGGGCAAAGTGATGAAGCCAACATCGGTGGTAAGGCCGTCGAGCGTGCCGGTCTTATGCTCGATCGGGGTGCCGAAGGGAAGCAAGGCGCGCATCCGGTTGCGGCCCGTCGCGCAGCGCGCCATCAGCGACAGCAGATAGGAACGGCTCGACGGCCTGAGCATTTTTCCGCTGTCGATCTGCTGGAGCAGGGTGACCATTGCCTTTGGCGTGCTTGAATCGCGCTCGTCGCGAAGGTCGCGGCGCGCGCGCAGCAATTGCGCGATGGTGCGGTCTACGCGCAGTCCCGGCAGTTGATTCTGTTCCATCCATTGCTGAACCCTGGACGGGCCGCCGAGGTCACGCAGGATGATGTCGGTCGCTCGATTGTCGCTGTGGATCAGCATCGCCTCGAGCAGGCTGCGCGCCGAACGCCCGCCGATCCGCGTGTCGAGCGTGCGCCGGCCATGTTCGACCTGCGCCAGATATTGCGCCGCGATCGCGACCTTGACCGTACTCGCCATCGGGAACGGCTCGTCGCCGTGCACGCTGACCATGTCGCCGCTGGTAAGGTCGAGCGCGGCGATCCCGACGTTGCCGGGGTTGGCGGCCTCGATGAAGCGCAACTGGCGTTCGAGCGACCGCAAATGGAGCGGGGCGTCGGCGGCGGCTGGAGCGGCGAGACCGAACAGCACAAACAATATCGCAATCAGCCGCATCATCGCTCCTCGGTCCCGCCGTTGGGCCAGATGACATCGTTGTGGGTAAACGAAACATTTACGTAAGTGCGCAAACGCGATGGTTGCGGCGAGGCGGTGTGGAGTTGCGGTGAATCGGGAATGAAAGAGCCGGCGCCTGCTGACCTCACCGGCACCATCTCCGCAGCTGCGCTTGTGAAGGGATTGGAATCAAGCGTCGATTTCGTCTTCGGATAAATTCGCCGCATTGTTCTGGATGAAGTTGAAGCGGTGCTCGGGGTTCTTGCCCATCAGGCGTTCGACAAGGTCCTTGACCGGCTGGCGGTCCTGATATTCGGCCGGCAGCGTGATGCGGATCAGCGAGCGGCTCGCGGGGTCCATGGTGGTTTCCTTGAGCTGGTCGGGATTCATTTCGCCCAAGCCCTTGAAGCGCGAGACATCGACCTTCTTGCCCTTGAACTCCTTGGCCTCAAGCTCGGCGCGGTGGGCGTCGTCGCGGGCGTAGAGCGATTTCGAGCCTGCAGTCAGGCGGTAGAGCGGCGGCTGGGCGAGGAACAGGTGGCCGCGACGGACGAGCTCGGGCATTTCCTGGAAGAAAAAGGTCATCAGCAGCGTCGCGATATGCGCACCGTCGACATCGGCGTCGGTCATGATGATGATCCGCTCATAGCGCAACGCATCCTCAACCCATTTGTCGCGAATCCCGCAACCGAGCGCCTGCTGGAGGTCCGAGATTTCGTTATTGGCGCGGATCTTGTCGGCGGTGGCCGAGGCTACGTTGAGAATTTTGCCACGGATGGGGAGAATCGCTTGGGTCTTGCGGTTGCGCGCCTGCTTGGCCGAGCCGCCGGCGCTGTCGCCCTCGACGATGAACAATTCGGTGCCGGCGGCATCGTCATTGGCGCAGTCGGTGAGCTTGCCGGGGAGGCGGAGCTTGCGTGCGGATGTCGCGGTCTTGCGCTTTACCTCGCGTTCGGCGCGGCGCTTCAAGCGTTCGTCCATCCGCTCAAGGATGGCGCCGAGCAAAGCCCGCCCGCGGTCCATATTGTCGGCTAGATAATGGTCAAAATGGTCGCGCACCGCGGCCTCAACGAAGCGCGCCGCCTCTAGGGAGGTGAGGCGGTCCTTGGTCTGGCTCTGGAAATGGGGATTGCGGATGAACACCGACAGCATCAGCTCGACGCCGTTGAAGACATCGTCGGCGGTGATGTCCTTCGCCTTTTTCTGGCCGATCAGCTCGCCGAACGCACGAATGCCCTTGGTCAGCGCCGCGCGCAGTCCCGCCTCATGCGTACCGCCATCGGGGGTCGGGATGGTGTTGCAATAATAGCTTTCGGCGCTGCCCTCGCTCCACAGCGGCCACGCCACCGCCCATTCGGCTGACCCTTGCGCATCGGGAAAGTCC
>JBKJTQ010000292.1:0-4201 GCA_046589895.1 Sphingomicrobium sp. | reverse complement strand
CCGTGCCGGGGTTGGTGTTCTGTGTGGTCTCAGGCATCACGCGCCCACCTTGTTCTTGCGGTTCATCGAAGCGACGTCGAGCGGCTGCGGCTGGGTGCCGCCATGCGGATGCTCGGTGCCGGCATAGAGGTGCAGCGCGCGCATCTGCTGGCGACCCAGGGGTCCGCGCGGGACCATCCGCTCGACGGCCTTTTCGAGCACGCGCTCGGGGAAGCGACCCTCGAGGATCTTGTCCGCAGTCACTTCCTTCAAGCCGCCGATATAACCGGTGTGCTTATAGTAAATCTTGTTCTTCAGCTTGTTGCCGGTGAAGCGCACCTTGCCGGCGTTGATGACGACGACATGGTCGCCGCAATCGACGTGCGGGGTGTAGCTCGGCTTGTTCTTGCCGCGCAGAATGTTGGCGATAATCGACGCAACGCGACCGACCACCAGGCCCTCGGCATCGATCAGATGCCATTTTTTCACCACGTCAGCCGGTTTGATCGACTTGGTGGTCTTCATCAGCGCCTTCATGGGCTGCGACCTCTTGTCCAAATGAATGAAGCGCCACCCTCAAGGGCAGCGCTGCTGGACGAGCCAATGATCGCGGCAGGGAATTTTGTCAAGCAATCCGCGCGATTGCTGACAGGTATCATGTTACCGGACCTCGGATTCGACCCAGTCGCCATAGGCCGCGCCGACCCGTTCGGTCGGCCAAACGACGATCGCGGGTGTTTCATAACTATGCAGTTCGGACAGGCGTTCGATTAGCGCGCCGGCGCGGGCAAGCGTGGTCTTGAGCAGCGCCGGGGCTTCGTTCGACTGCGTCACTTGGCCGTCCCACCAATAGATTGAGGAGCACGGACCGAGGATGTTGATGCACGCCGCGAGACGTTCTTCGACCACCGCGCGGCCAATCCGCGTCGCTTCCTCGCGATCGGCAAACACCGCATAGACCGTGCAGATGGTCACGCCGATCGGCGCCCGATGACGTGTGCGCCCCACGCGGTTGCGGCGACGAGCAGCGCGCCGACCGCCTGGTGGAGCGTGGCGAGCGGGAGCGCCACGCCGCTCATCACCGTCGCGATGCCGAGCAAAATCTGAGTGCCGAGGCTGGCGTGAATCGCGATCGAGGCGCGGCGGTCGAGCGGCTTCACGCGCCGGGCGAGGATTACCATGCCGATTACCACCACCCACGCCCACCAACGATGGACGAAGTGGATTAGATACGGATCGTGAGTAAAGGCGAACCAGGCGCCGCGGCTGGTGTCGATACCAGCGGGGACGAGCTGCTCGTTCATCAGCGGCCAGGTGTTGGCGACTTGCCCCGCGTCGAGCCCCGCGACCCACGCGCCGAGCAGCAACTGACTGGTCAATAGCAGCCCCGCGGCGAACGCGATCGCGGTCAGGCGGGCGGGGCGGTCGATCCCCGTCCGCGCCAATTGCCGCAAGTCGAGCGCGGTCCAGATCAGCCCGGCGAGCAGGAACAAGGCGGTGAGCAGATGGGCCGCGAGGCGGAAGTGGCTGACGTCGGTGCGGCTGACCAGTCCCGACTGGACCATATACCAGCCGAGTGCCCCCTGGAAGCCGACCAGGGCGAGCAAGGCGCCAAGCCGCACGCCATAGCCACGCGGGATGGCGCGGCGGATTGCGAGATAGACCAAGGGCAAGAGGATCGCGACGCCGACCAGCCGTCCGAGCAAGCGGTGAAGCCATTCCCAAAAATAGATTTGCTGAAAGGCGGTAAGATCCATGCCCGCGGGACCGTTGATGCGGCGAAACTCAGGAGTTGCTTGATAGCGCGCATATTCGGCTGCCCAATCGGCGGCGTCGAGCGGGGGCAGGACTCCACCCACCAAATTCCATTCGGTGATCGACAATCCGGCCTCGGTCAGCCGGGTGATTCCCCCGACTACCACGATCGCGAAAACCAGCATCGCGATGCCAAGCAACCAGCGCGACATGGCGAGCGGGTGGTATTTGCGCGCAACGTCATGCGCTACGAGCGAAGTCAAAGCCGGGTTCATGGCGGCGCCTATGGTCGCTTTCCGCCGCAGTGCCAATATTCTCCCAAATCGACCTCGATGAGATGTTGTAACTTAGCGCGAGAGACGATATATCCTTCGTCATGACGACGACCGTCCTTCCGACCTGGCGCCTCGACCGCTTCGCGATCGGCTTGTCGGGGCTGTGCCTGGTGCATTGCCTCGCCACGTCGGTATTCCTCGCGATGATCGCGACCGCGGGTGGAGTGCTCGGCGCCGGGTGGATTCACGAGGTCGGGCTGCTCCTGGCGATGATCATGGGTGGGCTCGCTCTTGGTCGCGGAATCGTCGAGCATGGCTATATGATGCCCAGTTCGGTCGGCGGGCTCGGGCTCGGAGTGATGGCCGGGGCACTGACGCTGCCGCACGACGGGACCGAGGCTTTGTTCACTGTCGTCGGGGTCGGCATCCTCGCGCTCGGCCATCGCCTCAACCACATGGCCGCCGAATAAGCGCGCGCTTGCAGTAGGCGCCTCGCAAGCACGCCAGCTCGCGCTGATCGCCTCATTGGGCCCCAACCTCTTCGGCACGCCGGAGCAGGGTCGGCAGCGGATTGCCCATCAGCCCGCCCAGGGAGGAAATAGAGCGTGTTG
This sequence comes from Sphingomicrobium sp., assembly GCA_046589895.1. Classification (GTDB taxonomy): domain Bacteria; phylum Pseudomonadota; class Alphaproteobacteria; order Sphingomonadales; family Sphingomonadaceae; genus Sphingomicrobium. The sequence goes on along the minus strand of JBKJTQ010000292.1, from coordinate 1,581 downwards.
CTGCCCAAGTGATAGAGACGCGCGCGGCGGATGCGCCTGCATTGCGAACCGAGGCCTGAAACCCTATCTAAAGCGGCATGGGCAATCACGATCACCACCTCCACGACGGCGAGTCGCTGCGCAGCGCGGCGGCACGGCGGATGAAGGAGCGCGGTGAACAATGGACCGAGATGCGCTCGTCGGTGTTCGAGGCGCTCGCTTCGTTCGACAAGCCGGCCTCGGCCTATGACATTGCCGAGGCGGTGTCGAAGGCGCGCGGCAAGCGCGTCGCGGCGAACAGTGTCTATCGCATCCTCGACCTGTTCGTCGGGACTAACCTCGCGCGGCGGGTCGAAAGCGCCAACGCTTATGTCGCCAACGCGCATCCGGGATGCCTCCACGATTGTATCTTCCTGATTTGCGATACGTGCGGGCAGGCGACCCACATCGACGACGATAAATTGTCGGGCGGGGTGCGCGACGCCGCGGCGAATGCTGGGTTCGAGCAGGTCCGCCCGGTGATCGAAGTTCGTGGCACCTGCGGGACATGCAGCTAGGCCAGCGGCTTGCGCATCTCGATCAGCGGCACGCCGACTCCATCGACCATTTCGACGATCTTCGCCACCGAACGGTAGCCGCTCGACCGATACAGCGGTTCGCCCGCCAGTGTCGCCATAAGCACGGCCGACGCGAACCCCGCCGAACGCGCCGCTTGCTCGCATTGTGCCAGGATCAGCCGACCGACACCCTGGCGGGCAAAGGCCGGGTCGGTGTACATCGCGCGAATTCGCGCGGGCTCGGTCGCGGGGTCGAGCAGGCGCGGCGCGCGTTGCGCCAGGCTATGGTCGCCGCCAAATAAGGTCGCGCGGCGGCTCCACCCGCCGCAACCGGCGATGCGACCGCCTTGTTCGGCGAGAAAATAGGTTTTGTCGTCGATCAGCTGGCGATCGATTCCCATGATCGCGCGGCTCGCCTCAATCTGGTCGGCGGAAAGGTAGGCCGACTGGAGCTGGTCGATGGCGCGATCCATCAACGCGCCCAGGGCGGCAAAGTCGTCGCGGTTCGCCAGTCGAGCATGGAACGCCATCGTGCGATCATGGCCGCGCGGGGGGTGGGGTCAAGATGGGCTTTCGCTTTCCCCGTCACGCATTAGCCGCTAGAGCCATTCCCCATGTCAGATCGACCGCACACCCCTTTTCTCGACCGGGTCGATTCACCCGCCGACATCCGCAGCTTCCAGAAGGCCGAGCTTCCTCAGCTCGCCGACGAGCTTCGCCAGGAAATGATCTCGGCGGTGTCGACCTCGGGAGGCCATCTGGGGTCGGGGCTGGGCGTGGTCGAGCTGACCGTAGCCATCCACCATGTGTTCAACACGCCTCAGGACATCCTCATCTGGGACGTCGGGCACCAATGCTATCCGCACAAGATCGTCACCGGGCGCCGCGACCGCATCCGCACGCTGCGCCAGGGCGGGGGCTTGAGCGGCTTCACCAAACGCAGCGAGAGCGAATATGACCCGTTCGGGGCGGCGCACTCGTCGACCTCGATCTCGGCGGCGTTGGGGTTTGCGATTTCGAACAAGCTCGCCGGCAAGCCCGGGCG
>JBKJTQ010000014.1:0-4094 GCA_046589895.1 Sphingomicrobium sp. | reverse complement strand
TTCGCCGATCAGCGAGACGAAGGTCGCCTTGCCCGCCGCAGCATCCTTGTGAAGCCGCTTGCCGGCCGCGGCCTCATCGCCCGAATGGTCGAGCAGGTCGTCGGCGATCTGAAAGGCGAGCCCAATGTCGCGCGCATAGCCACGGTATGGTGTGCGGGCTTCGGGCGCGATTCGGCCCATCACGCATGCCGCCTCGACCGCATATTCGATCAAGGCGCCGGTCTTGAGTTGCTGGAGCCGGGTGATCGCGCCAACGTCAAGCACCTGCCCCTCCGCCACCAGGTCGAGCATCTGCCCCCCTGCCATCCCATGCGGCCCTGAGGCGCGGGCCAGCTCGATCACCAGGTCGGCGCGGACGAACGGGTCTTCGTGGGTCGCGACGTCGCTCAATATCTCGAACGCCAGATCATGGAAACAATCGCCCGCAAGGACCGCCGTGGCTTCGTCAAATGCTTTGTGAACGGTCGGCTTGCCGCGGCGCAAATCGTCATCGTCCATGCATGGCAGATCGTCGTGGATCAGCGAATAGACGTGGATCGCTTCAATCGCGGCACCGGCGCGGATCGCGCGCTGCTCGTCGATCCCGAACAAGCGCGCTGCCGCCACCGTCAGCAAGGGGCGGAGCCGCTTGCCGCCGCCGAGCCCGGCATGGCGCATTGCTGCGAACAATTGGTCGCGGCCATCCCCACAAGAGGTCAAATAATTGCTGAAAATAGTATCGACCGCAGTCGAAATGCGCGCGGCTTCGGCAGTGAGATCGACCTTGGCCACGGATGGCTCAGCCAGCATCGAAGCTGCTGGTGCCGACCGGCTTGCCCTCGGCATCGATCGAAATCTGGTCGATCCGCGCTTGAGCCGCCTTGAGCCGCGCTTCGCAATGGCGCTTCAGCCGGTCGCCGCGCTGGTATAATTCGATCGATTCGTCGAGCGGCTCGGCCCCCGCCTCAAGGCTGCGCACGATCTTCTCGAGCTCGGCCAACGCCGCCTCGAACGATAGCGATTCAATCTCAGGTTCGTCCATGGACATGACCTTGGCCCGCACCGCAGCCCGAATCAATGCTTGAACGGGTCCTTGATGCCGGGGAACAACTCATCCGACGCGGTCTCGCCGCCCTCGGCTGCGGTCAGGGCCGCCTCGGCATCACGCGCATGCTGCTCGCGTTCGGCACGAAGCTCGACGATCAGCGCATCGCGGTCGCTGTCGAGCCGCGTATCGACCGGCGGCGGGGTTCCGGCTGCCTTTTGCGCCTTGATCACGGCGGCATCGAGTTCGCGCTGAGAGGTCAGCCCAAGCGTGACCGGATCCTTGGGGGTGATGTTGGCCATGTTCCAATGGCTGCGGTCCCGAATAGCGGCGATCGTGGTGCGCGTGGTCCCGATCAGCTTCGAAATCTGGCCATCGGTGACTTCGGGATGGTTGCGGATGATCCAGTTGATCCCGTCGGGCTTGTCCTGGCGCTTCGACACCGGGGTGTAGCGCGGGCCCTTGGTGCGGCGCACCGGATCGGGCTCTTTGTGCATCACCAGCCGATGATCGGGATCGGCGGCGCCCTTGTCGATTTCGGCATGAGTCAATTCGCCCGCGCGGATCGGGTCGCGACCGGTCAGCTTGGTCGCGGCGGTATCGTCGGCGATCGCCTGAATCTCGAGGATATGAAGCCCGCAGAACTCGGCAATCTGTTCGAAGCTGAGCGCGCTATTATCGACCAGCCAGGCGGCGGTCGCGTGCGGCATGAGCGGCTGGGCCATATTCGTCTCCACAAACAATAAGGGCCGCCCCTTCCCGGAACGGCCACGTCGGCGAGCGATTTAGGCTGAGCCGGGGGGAAGGGCAAGCGGAGTCTGGTGGCAATTTCGCCCCGGACACGGCGCTTACGGTCCTAAGTTCACTAAAGTCTCCGGGAGCACTACCAAAATTGCGGTCGGCGCGGCGGTGCCTCTGTCTATGGTCGGGCAGATCAACAATCGCAAAGAGCCTGGCACGTGCTGGCGCCGATGGAAGCATGACAGGCGCGCACCGTGTAGGACAGGAATTTTTACTGGGAGCGCCGCAACGCCGCGCGACCAATATCGGCAAAAACTGACAGCTATTTGTTGACAATAGTCAGCGATTGACTTACACATATCGTGTGATCAAGAGCATCAGAAGCAAGTCGCTCAGGCTTTTCGCCACGAAGGGGGATGCATCGAAGCTTCCGGTCAGCGGTGCGGCAATTGATCGGATCGAAGCTCAATTGACCGCGCTCGACGTCGCGACCGCTGCGGACCAAATGGACGTGCCGGGCTGGTATTTTCATCCGCTTAAGGGAAGGGCGGCTCGCTTCAGTGTCCGCGTCACGGCGAATTATCGACTGACATTCGCTTTCGATGCACCGGACGCCGACGATGTCGATCTCGAAGACTATCACTAAGGCCAAGGAGGGCCATGTCATGTCCAATTCGATTCTTGCCGGACTACGACCGGTCCATCCCGGCACCATTCTTCGCCGGGATGTCATGCCCGCGCTGGGGGTGCCGACCGTCGCGATCGCAAAAGCTGTCGGCATTTCGCGCCAGCACCTCTACGACATCATGAATGCCAAGAAGCCGATCACCGCAGCGACCGCTCTTCGCCTTGGCCGCTACCTTGGCAATGGCCCCGACATCTGGATCAACCTGCAGGCCCGCTATGACCTTGCGGTGGCGGAGCGAGAGATGGCCGACGTTCTAAAGGCGATACAGCCCGCCGAGCGGATTTCTGAAGCAGCCTGATCTGATATGCACTGACGGGAAAATCGCACTCGGATTCTTGCGATTCTCTTCAAACTCAGTTCCTGAAACTCGCCAAAACGTGGTCGGCGCATGCTTTGCGGGCTGCTTTGATTCTAGCCTTTTGAGGATTGACCCATTTGGTCAGATTTAAAGGCGGTTCCATTTCGAGAATAAGTGCGGCTTCCGCCGCTCGGACATTATCTGAAACCTCGACTTGCGCAGCTAGTAGATTTGCCTTCATCCATTCCGTGAGGCGGGCTTCGCCGTCATCGCTGAAGCGATATTTGGTGCTATTTTCAGCCTTACTATCCCGGCGAACGGGTTCAAGCCTCAGTTTTTCGCAAAGTAACGCACCCAGAGATCGGCGGAGCGTTGAACCTCCGGAGTGGGCATGCAGGAAATGATTGCGGATATGCAGGCTTTTTTCCGTCATGCCGACATATACGATACCTTGAGTGCCAACCTCGATGCCCGGCAACTCCTGCAACTGCCGAAGGCAAAATAGATAGAGGCCTTGGCCCTTGAGTTCCGGCATAAGTGCCATCGGCTTCAAACGAGATAAAAGATCAACTTTAAGTTTGCTCATCAACTTCTATAACTCCAGCACGATCTTCCCGACATGGTTCCCCGCTTCCATCCGCGCATGCGCCGCGGCGGCTTCGGCGAGCGGGAAGACCTGGTCGATCGCTGGTTTGAGGCGGTTGCCCTCGACATAGGGCCACACCGTCTTGGCGATCTCGTCGGCGACCATCGTCTTGAAGCCAAGGTCGCGCGGGCGCAGCGTTGATCCGGTGAGCGTCAGGCGGCGGCGCATGATGTCGGTGATTGACACTTCTGCTGTCGCGCCGCGCTGGAAGGCGATTGAGACGTGGCGGCCCTCGATCGCGAGGCAGGCGAGGTTGCGCGGGAGGTAATCGCCCCCGATCATGTCGAGCACGACCGCGACGCCCGTGCCGCCGGTGATCGTCTCGACCAATTCCACATAATCCGCAGTGCGATAGTTGATCGCATGGGCCGCGCCGAGCGACTTGGCTGCGGCGCATTTGGCGTCCGAGCCGCAGGTGACGATTACCTCAAGCCCGAACAGAGCGCCAAGCTTGATCGCCATCGTGCCGATCCCGCTCGTCCCGCCATGGACCAGTACCGTGTCGCCATCGGCGGCGAACCCGCGCTCGAACAGATTGACCCACACGGTGAACAAGGTCTCGGGGAAGGCCGCGGCCTCGGTCATTCGCAGCACTTCGGGGACCGTGAGGCAGGTGCCCGCCGGCGCGACGCAATAATCGGCATAGCCCCCGCCCGGGACGAGCGCGCAGACGCGCCTGCCGGTAAGATAGCTCGCG
>JBKJTQ010000025.1:0-6141 GCA_046589895.1 Sphingomicrobium sp. | reverse complement strand
CAGGTGCCGGTTGGAGATGCCGTTCAGAAACCCGCTCATCCTAAGTAGGAGCGGGGCGAAGCCGAAGACCCATATCGAAGGTCGTCCTTCGATACGCCGGTTCGACAGGTTCACCGGCTACTCAGGATGAGCGGTTATGCGTAAGGAGCAGCCATGACCAAGATCAAAGTCGCCGCGCTCCAGCTCGCCTTCACCGAAGACCGCGCGCAGAATATCGGCAACGTCGCCGACCTCATCCACGAGGCGGCGGGCATGGGGGCGCAGGTCGTCTTGCCCCCCGAATTGTTCGAGGGCCCCTATTTCTGCCGCGTCGAGGATGAGGATAATTTCGCCGCAGCGCGCGCGACCGCCGACCACCCTTCAGTGCTCGCGATGCAGAAGCTTGCCGCCGAACTGAATATCTGGATCCCGACGAGCTATTTCGAGCTCGACGGCCAGCACCATTACAACAGCCTGGCGATGATCAACCCCGAGGGCGCGGTCGCGGGGGTCTATCGCAAGAGCCATATCCCCGACGGCCCCGGCTATGAGGAAAAATTCTATTTCCGCCCCGGCAATACGGGCTTCAAGGTGTGGCAAGGCGCCGGCACCACGCTCGGGGTCGGGATCTGCTGGGACCAATGGTATCCCGAGGTCGCGCGCTCGATGATGCTGATGGGGGCTCAAATCCTGTTCTACCCGACTGCGATCGGCACCGAGCCGCATGATCCCGAGCTCGACACTTCGCGGCTGTGGCGCCGGGCAATGATCGGCCATGCGGTCAGCAACGTCGTACCCATCGTCGCCGCCAACCGCATAGGCGTCGAAGGCGGCCAGCGCTTCTACGGCCACAGCTTCATCTGCGACGAGCGCGGGGATATCCTCGCGGAGTTCGGCGCGGAGGAAACGGGAGTGCTGGTTGCCGAACTCGACCTTACCGCCGCCAAGAAACACCGTGCCGCCTTCGGCTTTTTCCGCGACCGGAGGCCAGATCTCTACGGTCGCTTGGTCGAGGATGTGTGATCAATTAATATGATATCATGCTGCCTCGGTCCATCGCTTAGCTGCTGACCCAGCGCTCCGATCCTGCGTTTGATACGACTTTCCAAGATACATGCGAAGCCATCCAGTCGCTCTTAGAGCGCTGCACGACTTCCATTTCAACTGGCTCGTCCCAAACGCTGACTCGCCTCTTCATGAAATGTCCTTTGCTCGCCTAAAGACTCTTTCGAACATCGCGGCATCGAGCCGTCGCGTGTTCTGGTTGTAGCGGGAGCAGTGGTAGCTTGAGAGCAGGGTGATGCCGCCCGCCAAATGCTCCGCGCCGTGCGCGAATTTGGTCGCACTGGGCTTGAGACCGAGCGCGCGCGCGGCGGCGTTGTGGGCGATTTGGCCGAGCGCGATGATCACGCGGACATGCGGTAATTGCGTCAGCGATTCCTCAAGGAACGGACGGCAGGTGGCGATTTCGGCGGGTTCAGGCTTGTTCGCCGGCGGAAGGCATTTGACCGCGTTCAAGATGATCGCGCCATTGAGTGTAAGACCATCTCCTCGATCCGCGCCATAACTGCCTTTGCTCAAACCATATTTGGCTAGTGTTGTGTAGAGCAGGTCGCCGGCAAAATCACCTGTGAACGGGCGCCCGGTGCGGTTGGCGCCATGTTTGCCCGGCGCGAGCCCGACAATCGCCAGCCACGCCAGCGGATCGCCGAACGCAGGCACGGGCGCGTTCCACCAGCCGGGATGCTCGGCGCGGCAATCGCGCCGAAACCGCACCAACCGCGGGCATAAGGGGCAATCGCGCGGCGCTTCGGCCTGGGGGATGGGGGACAGGTCGGCGGGCTGGAGCATATTCGCTTCTCATACCGTTCGTCCTGAGCTTGTCGAAGGACGTTCTTTCTTCCATGCGCCTCGCCAGCGCCCTTCGACTTCGCTCAGGACGAACAATCATTTCGAAGCGACCTCACCTCTACGCGATCGCGATCGGCTCCAACCGTCGCCACATCCGCCACGGTCTCCCCGCCGGCGTGGTCGCGGCGGCGGCTGCCGAGCTTGACGCGGCATTCGGGCTATTCGCGGTATCGCCTATCATCCTCAATCCAGCGATCGGCGGGGCGGGCCGCGAATTCGCCAATGCCGTGGCACTGGTCGAAACCGTGCTTGAACCACAGCCGATGCTCGCTGCGGTCAAGGCGATCGAAGGCGCTTTTGGACGCCGTCCGGGCAAGCGCTGGGGAGCCCGCGTGCTCGACCTCGATCTCGTCGCGTGGAGCGACGGCAAATACACTTCGCGCCACCTCATTATCCCCCATCCGCGCCTCGCCGGCCGTGACTTCGTTCTCGGCCCGCTGAGCGCGATCGCCCCCGGCTGGCGACTGATCGGCGCGCTCACCCCGCGTCATCTCGTCGCACGCCTTGGCAAGCGCCGCCCGCGCGGTTAGGGGAGCGCCTGCAAGGGCCCTTAGCTCAGTCGGTAGAGCAACTGACTTTTAATCAGTAGGTCGCTGGTTCGAACCCAGCAGGGCTCACCATCTCTTGCCTTCTCGGTAACATTAGCGCGCGGCGGTCTGATACGCGTCGCGCAGCGCGACTTCCGGAAGCACGAAGCGGACCTTCTTTTGCGCGAAATCAATCGACACCTTGTCGAACGATCGCATCGCGTCGATCCCGAGCAGGATCGCGGGCTTACCCGAATAGCCCAACTCATGGAAAATCCGCGCACTGGCGAACGCGACCATGACGTCGTTGAGTTCGACTCCGCCGAGGTCGAGCCTCCGAACGCGCGCCATGTCGACGGTCTTGACCTGACCGGTGACCGCTTCGATTTCGGCGCGCTCCCCGCGCCGCTTTATCGGGGTTCGCTGAACTGTGACTTTGCGCGCGCGCTGCAATTGCCGCATCAGCGGCAAATTGCCGATCGAGACTTGCGCGCCGGTGTCGATGATCGCCGCGATCTTTATTCCGTCGAGCATGACGTTCGTTAGAATCAGTCGACCGTTGCGTGAGCGCGCGCGGACCACGATCGTTTCCTTGTCAAGGATGCCAACCTCGTCGAATTGACTCGGCGCAATTCGCATCTCGCCCGCCTTGAAGTCGAACACCACGCGCTGAGACCGAAGCGAATCGATCCCCAGCATCCCGGCAGCGCCAATATATTTGGCTTCAAAGATTGGGGCGTCGATCACCGATAAATACCGCTGTCCGACCGCCATGCGCGGGATATGCACCGTTGCGACCATTTCGCTGCCGAGCACGCTGTGGACGCGCATCATCCGTCCACCGCGCAGCCCCAGCCGGGTGGCGAGTTGGCGGGAAATGGCAGTGCGTTCCGATCCGGTATCGACGAGGAAAGCATAAGGCCCTTGGCCGCCGACATTGACCATCACCGTCATTCGCTTGCCAAGATCGGTGGCGAAAGCGAGCGCTTCCGGGGGCGCGTCGAGATCTCCCGGGCGCGCGCGACTGGCTTCGCTGGCAAAAGCAGAAGTTGTCCGTTGTGGCGCCGACGGGGTGGGCGGCGCCGCTCCGATCAAGAGCAACAAGGCCCCAGTCATCGACGATCTCAGCATCGGCCGTCCCTCCTCGGTGCGAACTTACACCTGTGTGATCGCGACATCAATCGCTGCGGCCCGGCGCGCCCAGCACGCTTGCGCAGAGATTGTCCGGTCCAGACCATGAGGTTTGCGTGCCGCACCAGTGCGAACCGCAATGATCTGGTAGCCTTCAACCTAAGGTGAATCGGGGATGGCAAACCGATCCGATCATCGCCAACCCGATTGCCTTGAACCGCAACGGGAGCGACGCGTGGAACTGCAACCGGTCGAGACGACGATCTAGGGCGGATTGAAACTGTCATCCGAATTGGCCCTCGAAACGGGCAGCGACGTCGTCGTCACGCTCCCCGTTACTGAACCCAGCCGGGCGTGGTGCGGTGGGCCGACGGCAATCAGGTGGGGACCACCTTCAAGCGCATGCTCGCGCTGCCTACCCTGGGTGGATTGGGTCCGCGAGCAGCGCAATTCGATTCGTACCGCTGGCGGACCTGACGCCGCCAAGCGGCGAGGTCAGTCGATCGTGGTGATAGGACCGATCGGGATCCAATGTTGAGCGAGCTTGCGCTCTTGGTTGGTGAGTGCACGGCTGCTCAGCCCCGGGCGACGGAAGTCGGGCTTCATGCGTGCGCGCGGAACGGGAATGTGGTTGAGTATCGTTTCAGGCTCGAGCTGATGCTCGAAGCGGATCCCGGCTTGCTTGCCCTTGTTCCAGATGATGCAACCGGCAATTGCCAAATCGCCCTTGCGAAACAGCAGGGCAGTGCCTTCGATCGGAAGCTGGTCGCCCTCGACCTGGGCACCGTTCGACGACAGGTTGCGCAATTTGACCTGAACGGCGCGCCCCGAGATCTCGAGGGTCGCCGTCATCAGCAGATGCGAGCGCCGTGAGCGTCGGTTTTGAGTGATCCCGCTTTCGTCCATCGCACAACACTAGCCTAAATCGGTAAAACTTCGTTTAACGTCGCATGGCGAAAAATTTCATCGCACGGGGCGCGTTTGTTGCTGCGCTGCTCCTGATCTGTCTCGCCGCCGGCATGTTCGGCGGAATCGATTCTGCCGCCGACGTCGCATTAATCCGTCACTTCCAGGAAGTTCGCGCCAACTCGCACGGGCTGACTTTGGCGACGATCGCAATTACCCAGGGCGGAGGTGCTTTTGCCACGGTCGGCGGCGGGCTTGGAGTCACCGCCTGGCTTGCCTATCGTAATCAGCGCTGCCTTGCTGCAGTGCTTGGCGCGACAGTGCTTGGCGAGCGATTGGTGATCGACGGGTTGAAATTGCTGATCGATCGTGCGCGTCCATCGCTCGATCTTCACCCTGTCGCGACGCACAGTTCGAGTTTTCCGAGCGGTCATGCCGGCAACAGCATGGCGGTCTTCCTGTCGATCGCCTTGATCGCGGTTCCGCGCGCGAATCGCGTCCCGGCGGTGGTCATCGCCCTGATCGCAAGCCTGATCGTCGGGAGCACGCGACCCTATCTCGGGGTGCATTGGCCAAGCGACGTGATCGGCGGCTGGTCGCTCGGCGCCGCAATCGCGATCATCGCCTGGTCGATTGCCGACAAGCGGAGCTCAGCGGCGACGCAATAGCAGCATCAGATTATTCGCCGGCATCGCGCGGCGCTCGATCAACTCTAGCCCGCGCGGCGTTGCGACATCGGCGAACGTCTCGACCTCGCGCAATCCCCATTCGGGATCACGGTTGCGCAGATCGGCATCGAACGCGCGGTTCGACGCGGCGGGCTCGACCTCCTGCTCGATCCATGGCCCGTAAAGGATCAGCGGCGCTCCTGCCTCAAGCAAGCGCGACGCGCCATCGAGCAAGCCGAGCGCCGCCGCCCATGGACTGATATGCACCATGTTGATCGACAGCAAAGCGTCGGCGTGCGCCATCGGCCACTCACCATCGCGCGCGTCAAGCGCGAGCGGCGCGGCAAGATTAGCGCTTCCCTCGACCGCGCGCCATGCCGCGATCGAGCGCAGCGCGTCGGGATTGGGATCGCTCGGTTGCCATTGCAGATGCGGGAAGTGGCGCGCGAACGCGACGACATGCTCGCCGGTTCCGCTTGCCAGTTCGACTATTGTACCGCGCGCCGGAAGCCATTGCTCGAGCACCGCGACGATGTGATCGACATTGCGCGAGGCCGCGGGCGCGGTGCGCCGCGCGTCGCTGGTCGGCTGTTCGTAGAAGCGGCGCCCGGTCACGCCGCTTTTGCCGCACGGCGCGCACGCGCCTCACGCGTCGCCAGCCATGCGAACAGCCCGATCGGTCCCGCCATCAGAGTCGCGAACAGAAACGGCAATTGGACCAGCCGCGAGAAGCGTTTGTTATCGGCGTCCTTGGCGATCCACAGCCCGACGAACAGGTCGAAGGCGAGATAGTGGGTCCAGCCGATGACGATCCCTCCGTCGCTCGTGAAAAGCCCGCGGATTTCGGCGATCGACCAGAAACTCCCCTGCCGGCGCAAGCGGGCAGGGGAGTTTCTGGTCGATCGCCGGAATCCGCGGGCTTTTCGCGAGCGACGGCGGTATCGTCATCGGCTGGACCCACTATCTCGCCTTCGACCTATTCGTCGGGCTGTGGATCGCCAAGGACGCCGATAACAAAC
>JBKJTQ010000040.1:0-6055 GCA_046589895.1 Sphingomicrobium sp. | reverse complement strand
GTGTCGAACACGATCTGCTGGATCGAGGCGATGTAGGCGGTGAGCCCGCCGAAGATCGCGGTCATAGCCAACGTATAACCAAAGGACAGCCGGTCGACCGCGGCCTCGCGCGCCGCGCTGGCGATATCGCCCGGGTTGAGCGCGCGGCGATGCTTGGGGTGGAGAGTTTCGGGCAGCTTGGCGAAACTCCACAGCCACATTGCCACGCCATAAGCCGCGAGCAACCAGAAAATCGCGCGCCACGGCGCAACCAGCAGGATCGCCTGTCCGATATTGGGGGCGAGCACCGGCACGAGCATGAAGGTCATGAAGACGAGGCTCATCACTTTGGCCATCGCCTCACCGTCGAACAGGTCGCGGACCATCGCCACCACCAGCACGCGGGTCACCGCCGCCGACGCGCCCATCGCCACTCGCCCGGCGAGAAGCAGCTCGAAGCTCGACGCGACCCCGCACAGCAAGGCAAACCCGGCATAAAGCGCGACCCCGAGCGCAAGGATCGGCTTGCGCCCGAAACGGTCGGCAAGCGGCCCCCAGATGATCTGCCCAACCCCGAAGCCCAGTAGATAGGTCACCACGACCAGCTGACGGTGATTGTCGCCGGTGACACCAAGGTCGGCCCCGATCGCGGGCAGCGCGGGGATCATCGCGTCGATCGCCAAGGCGTTGAGCGCCATCAGCCCGGCAAGCAACGCGACCGTCTCCGTCGTCCGAGGTTGTCCGCCGCGCGCCGCGGGATGCCCGTCGCTGATCATTCCGGGCTGCTGGCGCATCGCCTTGCCGCGTGCAACAGCGAAATGGCCCGGGAAGAATGAATGGCCCGACGTCGCACTGGAGGATCATCTGCCTGCACGAACGATTGGGCAGCTCCTCTTGCATCCGTGGTCGGCTATCCATGTCCACGTCTTGGTTTCGCCGGCAGAAAGTCTCTAGGCCAGAAGATCGCGCGGCAGGTGGCGCGGATCGGCGCCACCGCGGGAAGCGTCGATGATGCGGTGCGCGGCGCCTACACGCGCTGGGGTTATGACCTGATCGATCCGCCGTCTAGGTTTCGGCGGGCTTGGGTCCGGTGTGTGATGGCGCGTGCGGGGGGTCGATGTCGGCCGGCTCAAGCGGGTCGAGTTCGCCTTCCCACTTCGCAACCACAGTTGCCGCGACGGCATTGCCAATGACGTTGGTCGCCGAGCGCCCCATGTCGAGGAAATGATCGATCGCCAGGATAATCAAAATGCCCGCCTCGGGGATGTTGAATTGCGCCAGCGTGGCGGTGATCACGACGAGGCTGGCACGCGGCACCCCGGCGATGCCCTTCGAAGTGATCATCAGGGTCAGCAGCATCGCGATCTGCGTTCCGATCGACAGATCGATGCCATAAGCCTGCGCGATAAAGATTGACGCGAAGGTCATATACATCATCGAGCCGTCGAGATTGAAGGAATAGCCCAGCGGGAGCACAAAACTCGCGATGCGCGGGGGCACGGCGAAGCGGTCGAGCGATTCGAGCGTGCGCGGGAAAGCCGCTTCGGATGACGCGGTCGAAAAGGCGAGCACGATCGGGTCGCGGATATAGCGCACCAATAGCGAGGTGCGCTTGCCGACGATGAGGAAACAGACACCAATCAGCAGCGTCCACAGGATGGCGAGCCCGGCGTAAAAGCTGCTCATGAAATAGCCGTAGGTGGCGAGGATCGAAATCCCGCGCTCGGCGATCGTCGCGGTGACCGCAGCGAACACCGCGACCGGGGCGAAGCGCATCACGTAATCGGTGACGACCAGGATCACCTTGACCAGCGCTTCGAGCCCGCGAACGAGCGGCTTGGCAGGCTCGCCGACCGCGGTAATCGCGACCCCCAGGAACAGCGAGAAGACGACGATCTGGAGGATGTCGTTGCTCGCCATCGCGCCGATCATCGATTCGGGGAAGATATGCGCGACGAACTTGGCGAAGTCGAAGCCCGATCGATCGACTCCGCTCGCCGCATTGGCGGCCGGAAGCGCGAGGTCGAGCGCGCTTCCCGGCTGGAGTAAATTGACCAAAACCATGCCAAGCGTGAGCGAGACGAGACTCGCTCCGACGAACCAACCCAGCGCCTTCAACCCAACGCGCCCAAGCGCCGCGGTGTCGCCCATGTGCGCGATCCCCACGACCAGCGTCGAGACCACGAGCGGAGCGATGATCATCTTGATCATATGCAGGAAAATCGTCGTCAGGATCGCGAAATAGCCGGCGATCTGTTTCAACCGCGCGGCGGAGGCGGGGGTGCCATCGTCGATGCTGACATTGAGCGCCCAGCCGGTAATGATGCCAAGCACCAGCGCGATGAGAATGAATCGAGTGAGCTTCTTGGCCAAGTCGCTTCCCTTGAAAGATTTGCACCACACAAGCCGTTGTGCCGAGCGGCGTCAAGGCGGACGCTCGGGCTTGCCTGAATCCGCGCCGCCGTCCATGCGCCGCGCCATGCCCAACCTCGATCAGCTCACTGCCCCTTATTCGACGATCCTGTGCGATATTTGGGGCGTGATCCACGATGGCGGGCGGCTGCTCCCCGGCGCGGCCGAACGGCTCGCCGGATGGAAGCGCGTGGGCAAGACGATCATCCTCGTTACCAACGCCCCGCGTCCGGCGTCCACGGTGCAGCTCAGGCTGGATACGCTCGGGCTTGCGCGCAGCAGCTATGACGCGATCTCAAGCAGCGGCGAGTCGGGGATAGCGGCGCTGATCGACCCGCCGCGCCGGGTTGGTTTTCTCGGCACTGCCGACGACCGCGCCGATCTTGTCGCGCACGGGGTTCTCGTGACCGATCGTGACTTTCGCGAAGTCGCCTGCACCGGGATCGTCGAACGGAGCCATGGCGCGCTCGATTATGCCGGTCAACTTGAGGCGTGGGCGGCGCGCGATGTGCTGTTTCACTGCCTCAATCCCGACCGCGAAGTGATCCATAGCGGGGTGCGTGAAGTATGCGCGGGGGCGCTGGCCGATCTGTACGAAGTGATGGGCGGGCGGGTCGCCTGGTATGGCAAGCCCCACGCGCCAATCTATCGCCACGCGCTGAGCCTGTCGGGCGATCCGCCATTGGCCGAGGTGCTGGCGATCGGCGACGGGCTGGTGACCGACATGCTTGGCGCCGCGCGGTTTGGGATCGACGCCTTGTTCATCAGCCACGGAATTCACGGCGGCGCGCCCTTGCCGAGCGACTTTGCAGCGCGCCACAAACTTGGCGACTGGCACCCGATCGCGACGCTGGCCGACCTCAGCTAGGCATGTTCGGCCTCGCGCGTCCGCGTCAACTTCGCTGCCTGTCCCGCCTGAACTTCGGCCAGATGGTCGAATTTCGCCTCGAAACTCGCCAGTCCTTGGCTAAGCGAGCGCAGTTCGGCTTCGAGTCCGTCGAGTTCGCTTTCGGGGATCAGCGCTTCGATCCGGTCCCATCCCGCCCAGCCGTCGCGCGGGCCCATGCCGAGCATCTGTCCGCGCCGCCCCGCGGTAGCCGAGGTCGCGCGGCTCGTCGCCGATCCGGGACAGGTCAGCGTTACGCGCTGAACCGGCTCGAGAAGGTGCGGCGCGGCCTGCGCCAGCGCATCGTGCATCGCGATTCGACCCGCGGTGCGAAACGCCAGCTCGGACGAATCAACGCTATGATAGCTACCGTCGGTCAGGGTCACCGCAACGTCGACCACCGGATAGCCCATTGGCCCCTTGGCCATGGCGTCGCGCACGCCCTGCTCGACCGCGGGAATATATTGGCGCGGCACCGCGCCGCCCGAGATGCGATCGGTAAAACGAAATCCTTCGCCACGCGCGAGCGGGACGATCTCGATCACCACGTCGCCAAATTGGCCATGCCCGCCTGATTGCTTCTTATGCTTTCCGCGCTGGGTCACCGGGCGGCGAATCGACTCGCGATAGCCGATCGACGGCGCGCGATGCGTCACTTCAACTCCCGAGCGTCGCTTGATCCGTGCCAGCGTGGTGCGCAAATGCTCGTCGTTGACACCCTTCAGCCGCAGCTCATGGCTCATCACGTCCTGCTCGATCGCGAGGCTTGGGTCCTCCTCGACCACCCGCGCCAGCGCGCCCGACAATTTTACGTCGTCCTTGCGGTCGGCGGGTTCGATCGCGAGGCAGGCATTGCGCGGTGGTTGCTCGATCTCGATCGGCGGCGGCATCACCCCGCTCGACAACCATTGCCCACCCTTGACCCCATCGACCTTGGCGACCGCGACCAGCGCGCCGTCCGCGGCGCGGGCAAGCTTGACGGTCTTGTCGCCCTGGACCGCGAACATCGTACCGAGCCGCGCAGTGCCGCTCGACCGGTGAAGCTCGGTCCCTTCCTGGAGTGCGCCGCCGAGCACCCGGCCGAGCAGGAGTCGACCGACGTTGCCGCCGTGAGATACCTTGAACGCGAACAACGCCGGCGCCTCAACCCCGAGCCGTCGCCGCGTCGCTTGGGGTCCGGGCGCCTCATGCCGCAGCGCCTTGAGCAGCCGCCTGATTCCCCAGCCGTGAGTTGCCGACCCGAACAGCACCGACACGCCCAGATTGTCGCTCGTCTCGCGCGCCAAATCGGCGAAGATCGCCGCCGGGGCAGGGGCCTCGTCCATCAGCAATTGCTCGAGCAAGGCGTCGTCGTGATCGGCGAGTTGCTCAAGCAGGTGGATGCGCTCGCACGCCTCGCGCGCGGCGAGGTCGGACGGGATCGGCACCGCCTCCGACGGCTTTCCCGCAACATAGTGAAACGCGCGTTCGAGCGCGAGATCGACGAATCCGCTGACCTTCTCGCCGCCCGAATCCTTCGCGCGGATCGGGATCTGGCGCGCGATCAACGGCGATACCGACAGGGGCTGCAACGCGGCGAGCAGCTCGCGGATCGAGCCATGGGCCTGGTCAACGCGATTGACGAAGATGAGGTGCGGAATGCCTTGCTCATCGAGCATCCTTAGGGCCGGGGCCGCGAGCGCGGCGCGCGCCGGGTCGGGATCGACCACGACAATCGCGAGGTCGACAATTGCGATCGCGCGCGCAGCGTCGGCTGCGAACCCGATCGAGCCCGGGGCGTCGATGACCGCGAACGGCTCGCCGAGATAGTCGAAATGCATTAAATTGAGTTCGGTCGATCCGCCACGCGCGCGCGCCTCGGCGCTCGAATCGCCGACGCTGCTACCTTGCCCGGTCGATCCCTGGCGCTGAATCGTGCCGCTCGCGAACAGCATTGCTTCGGCAAGATCGGTCTTTCCCGCGCCGGCCGGTCCGACCAGCGCGATCACTCGAGTGCCGTTGGATTCTCCGTTGGGGTCTTTGGGCATGCGACTCTCCTTCCTCCGGGTTGGCGAAGGGCGCCGAGTCGCAGCAAGCGGCGGGGCGCTCTGCAATCGGAGAGCGTCGGACGGCGGAGAAGGAAATGCAAGGGGCACAAAGTTCCTCCCCACGCCTTCGCGCGGGAGGGGGGCCATCCGCCGGATGATGGGGGTTTTTCAAGCAGGGCAAGAAAAACCCCACGTCAGCGCATTCCTATCTGCCACCTTCCCGTCGAAGCCGGCAGGGAGGCATTTGTCACATCGCGGGCAGCAAACGCTGCTCACCCGCCAGCCGGATCAACGCCGCCTGCAATTTCTCAAATGCGCGCACCTCGATCTGGCGGATGCGTTCGCGGCTGACGCTATAGACCTGGCTCAAATCCTCAAGCGTCTTGGGCTCGTCGACCAACCGCCGCTCGGTCAGGATATGCTTCTCGCGGTCATTGAGGCTCCCCATCGCCTCGACCAACAGGTCGTGACGCACCTGCCGTTCCTCATCTTCGGCGACAATTTCGTCCTGGAGCGGGCCATTGTCGACGAGGAAGTCCTGCCACTGGCCTTCGCCGCCCTCGTCGCCTTTCAGCGGCGCGTTGAGGCTGGTGTCGCCACCATGCCCCATGCGGCGGTTCATGCTGACGACTTCGGCCTCGGTCACACCAAGGTCGGTCGCGATCTTGGTGACGTCGGCGGGCTTGAGGTCGCCTTCCTCAAACGCCTCGATCTGGCGGATGCGTTCGCGGCTGACGCTATAGACCTGGCT
>JBKJTQ010000029.1:0-7349 GCA_046589895.1 Sphingomicrobium sp. | reverse complement strand
TTCTGCCCGCGCGAATTGAGGCGATTGACCAGCCCTTCGGCCTGCGCGAGCAACTGCTTGTTGAACCGGAACGCGTCTTCAGCGGTGAACGCCTGAACGCTGAGTGTCGTGATCGATGACGTCGTGTCATGCTCCACGCCGACTTTCTTACGATAATAATTATACAGATCTTCGAACGACCCATTCCATCCCATGGCATTGAAGCGATCGAAGACAGACACCTCGGGCCGTGAGTAAGCTCGCTCGACCGCATCATTCCGGTTGAGTGCGCGCAGGGCATCTCGCGACACGACATAGTCCTGTGTCGCAAAAATCTCATCGCCTGCGTTGGAAAAGCCCACCGACTTCAGCAGCACGCCAATTCCGGTGGTGGCGGGTTTGTCCGGGCTTCGTACCACGAACTGCGTCTGAGACACGTAAATATCGGAAGCGATCAAACCAAAGTAGATCGTCGCGAGAGCGGTCGGAACTACGACGGTGAGCAGGAAAAGGGAGTTAAATTTTTTCACTGCTCGCCAGCGACCCTGCTTGGTCGGGAAGCTCGTCGTGATGTGAGTCTGATCCATTACGGTCTTTCAAATTACGCCACCGCGCAAGGCACAGCCAAAAAATGCCGCTTAGACGTCATACGTCTCCGCGACCAGCTTTCGAATGTCCCGGGATCATCTTTCGCACGATCAGGAATTTCGCATGATCGGAAAATTGTCATCCGCGGCGACCCTATCCGATCATCGAAGCCGAGCAAGCCGTTCTTAAACTGGACGCCCCATCCGGGCAACCATTTCGCCATGCGAGCAGCGTCTGTCCGGGGGAAAACGCATGGCCGCCGGGTGCATGATCGCTGCGCCTGCCTCCCCAACCCAGATTCCAAACTTCGCGAGATTGTGTGGTCAACGTCCGCTCCGTCGCCGGGTTCCTGAACGTGCGACCTTGTCCTGCCGGCGCAATACTAATCGTTGGGCGGCAAATGTTCGGCAATTTCACCTGATCGAGCTGCTTTTTACTCTCCGGGCGCCCCAATAGTCGCCGGGAAAGACTAGCCATTACAACTTATTAGCTTCTTTTTGGCGCGTTGCTGGGGGATGATTGATCGTCTTTGGGCGCGCCGGGCGTGCCCGTTGTGGACGATCTGCCCATGTTGCACTTGCGCAACAATCACCTTTCAATATTTGTGCTTCACGGAACTTCCACCGCCATTTCTGCGTATTTTGCCCTGTGACCGAGGGAGTTTGAGCGCTGTCTGATGGGTGAAAAGTTGGCGGGCGTCCAATTCGGAAGAATGGGAGCTTTCCAGCAAGCGATGATTTTGCTAGCAAGTCACTCAGAGGCGCGTGAACAAGCGCAGCTTAAAGAATAAATGCTCACGTAACGATGTAGGGAGAATATAGATGAAGCGGTTGCACTGGGGAGCGCTTTCGGCGCTGGCTTTAGTTACTGGGCTTACCGCCCAGCAGGCGAATGCGCAGGGCCTCGTCCTGCGTGGCGTTCGCGCCGACGCTCAGGTCGGCATTGATCGTTTTTACTCCGAGGGTAATAACGACAACCATCTCGCTTACGGCGCCGCGCTCGGCGTCGATACGTTCGTTGGCGATAATTTCGTGTTGGGTGTCGAGGGCACGTTTCTCAACTCTCGCGCCGAAAACATCACCCGCGATGGCCCCGGGGTCGCCTTTCGCAAGTCGTTTGAAGAGTGGGGCGGTGCCATCCGCGCCGGCGTCATGATGTCACCTTCGACGCTGGTCTACGCCAAGGGCGGCTTCGTTGTGAACGAACAGCGCAAGTTCTTCGATGCCGATACCATCGGCACTCGTCCCCCTGGGTTTGGTGATTATTACAATCATTATCGCACCAAGGGTTATGTGGTCGGTGCCGGCATCGAGCAGATGCTCAGCGATCGCATCTATTTGAAGGCCGAGGGTCGTTACGCCAACTATAAGACGAACTCGTCGCGCATCACCGGCTTGCTCGGTTTGGGTGTCCTGTTCGGTCCGTCGGCGGAGCCGATCGTGATCGCCCCGCCGCCGCCGCCGCCGCCGGAACCCGTCGCGCCTGCGACGCAGACCTGCCCGGATGGTTCGGTGATTCTGGCGACCGATATCTGTCCGCCGCCGCCGCCGCCGCCGCCGCCGCCGCCGCCGGAGCCGATCCCAGAACGCGGTTGATTTAGTACGAACTACACGGAGCGGCCGGTTACCTATATGGTAGCCGGCCGTTTCTTTTTGTCTCTCTGACTGGTTCCGGTTCGATGGGGCGCATCGACGTTGATCGCCTTCGGTCAGGTTGGCGAACCTGAATCAGGCAGGCTGAAAAGGCGCGATCAACCCGCTGCTGTTCACCGGCCCTCAGAATCGCGCCGTTGCACGGCCCCCAAATGCCGCCGTTTGCGTACCAAAGCTGTGCTCTTGGCGTTCGGCGCTCCATTGCGCCCCCAGCCAATCGTCGAGACTCGGCGGATCGAAACGGTCGAGCCCCGAGCCCGGGTAGAGGCAGAATTCGCCGAACAACGGCGTGCCGTCGATCTCGTAGAAATCGACCCGCAGGAAATCATGGCCCCGACCAAGGCGTTCGGCGGCCTTGAGCATCGCGTCGAGGCTCCCCGGCCGCCGCGCCGTGCTGGCATTGGTCGAAAGCGGAGCCCAACCGCGGCCATATTGGCTCCAGCGATGGCACATGCCACGCCCCTCGTGCACCTGGACCATCGCAGCATGGCCGCCGAACACATAGACTTTATAGTCGATTGGCAGCGCGTCGATCCCGCCGATATAGGGTTCGACGAGCAGTGAGCGCCTCGCCCCACGGTAGTGCCATTCGTCGAGCCACCCGCCGTAGAGGCGATCGAGCCATTTCGGGGCGAGCCGACGCGCGCGCCGATAGTCATTTTGGGTACGCACCACGACGAATTGTCCGCACCCGTGATTGGCCTTGACGATGAACGGCATTCGCCACGGCGCGACCTTGGGGAGCGTTTCGCCTTCCCACAGCGTCGGAATGACATACTCATCGCCCAATGCGGACGCGGCAATTTGTTTGCTATGCGCTTTGTCGGTCAGGCGCGCGCGTTCCGGGTCGCGGTCGTAAAGCTTGCGCCATTGAACCCACTCGGTGAAGCGCCGCGGACGGGCGAGCGCGGGCCATTGGCCATGGCGCCAACGATAAGCGATCCCGACCCGCGCCACGGCCAGGGCACTCAATCGATTTGCCAGTGGATGGGCTTGAAACTGCCATTGTTCGACAGCAGCGCCGAACAAGCCGTGAGCCCGATGACGAGGTCCATCCGCGCTTCGAACACAATCCGGTCGCCCGCTTTGCTCAGCGGTGGCTCAACGCGCAATTCCCCCGTCGCACCATCGACGGGTACGTTCATAAAGACGTTGAATGCGGTCGGGATCATGTCCTCGCTGACACCATAAGGCGCGAGCGCTTCGGCGAGATTACCGAAGCAGCCGCGATGCGGATGGTCGTCACCATAGATGATCCGGAACATTTCCTTCGAACAGGGGGTGAGGAGGAAATCGTGCCGCCCGACCTCGTCTTCGATTATGTCGAGCATGACGTTCGACCGGTTCGAGTAGAGCTTGTCGCCGGTTGTGAGGAATATCTTGCTCGCATAATCGAGGCTCCGCCCCGATGAAATGACTTCCCCGACATCGCCGCGATTAAACGCGAGCAAATCGGCGACCTGCTCGCCTTGCGGATCGATTACCGTTAGCCTTTGTCCCGTGTTGAGCGTGAAGCCGACCCCCGTGCGGGGCGCAATCTCATGCTGCATCGCGCGTAGCCCGGCCCGCATAAGGGCAACGCCAATCAGCATCGACCGCACGGCCGCTATACTGGCGCGCGGCCGACACGCTGCCGTGATCGGCCAACATCGGATTGATCGATCCCGCGACGGCTTCGTCGCGCAGGAGGATCGCGCTTCGAAGCTTGTCATACCGCCCATCGGAACGGAGCGTTTCGAACTGATCGTGAAGGTTGAACACCATCGCGGCGGTGCCGAAGCGCCGCGCGGGGCGGCTTGCCCGCGGGTGAAGCCCGACAACGAAGAATGCCTCTCCGCCAAAACTCATCGCGAAATGCGGATCGTCGGGATCGTGCGCGACGCGCGGATCGGCGCGCTGGCCGAGCCATTCGTCCTTGTCGCTCAACGACTGGAGCCGCCGCCACAGCCCCAGCTCGAAGTGTTGTTCATCATCGGGGGCGCCTTTTTCGAACAACACGACCAGCGACTGAAACAGCTCGGGCTCCGCGCGATAGCTGCTCGCGAGGTCAAGCAAGGCGGGCAGGATTCGCAGATCATCCCAAGCCGAACGGAAGTCGCGCGCAACAATGAAACGCATGCCATCACGCTTCAACGCTGCTTTAGCCCCCACACAGGGGAAAGACTGGTCGATGATGAAGGAGCGAAAACGGTGCGCGAGTGGATCTTCGCGATTGTCGTCGGGATTTTTCATTAGTGGCAAAACGGCACCGATGCGAAATGGTTGCCCGGCACGCACGTGTTTCGCGCTCGCCTCCCCCGAAGCGCGCCGCTAGGAGGCGTTCATGACGATTCTGGTGACCGGCGCAGCGGGATTTATCGGCTATCATGTCGCCAACGCCCTGATGGCGCGCGGCGAGCGCGTCGTCGGGATCGACAATCTCAACGATTATTATGATCCTGCACTGAAACATGCGCGGCTCGCCGCGCTGCGCAATAGCCAAGGCCATGCTTTTGTCTTCGAGCAAGTCGACTTTGGCGACCATGACGCGCTTGAAGGCTTTGCCCAGCGGCACCAGTTCGAACGCATCGTCCATTTGGGCGCGCAGGCCGGAGTGCGCTATTCGCTGGTAGATCCCCGGGCCTATGTCCGCGCCAATGTGCTGGGGCAGGTGAATTTGCTCGAACTGGCGCGAACGCGTGACGTGCGGCATTTCGTCTATGCCAGCTCCTCGTCGATCTACGGCGCTAATCAACGCCTGCCGTTCCGGGTCGAGGATCGCGTCGACAGTCCCGTCTCACTTTATGCCGCGACCAAGAAAGCCGGCGAATTGATGAGCGAAAGCTATTCCCATCTGTATCGCGTACCGATGACGGGGCTGCGCTTTTTCACCGTATACGGGCCGTGGGGCCGCCCCGACATGGCGATGTGGATGTTCGCCAAGGCACTGTTCGAAGGCGCTCCGCTCAAGGTTAATAATGGCGGCAATATGCGGCGCGACTTCACCTACATCGACGACGTGGTGCGCGGAATCGTCGCCTGCCTCGACCGCCCGCCCGCCGACGATGGCGCGCCCAAGGCGGGCGGCAGTGTTTCGCCCCACGCAATCTATAATATCGGTAATCATCGCAGCGAAGATTTGATGCGCATGATCGAGCTGCTCGAGCAAGCGACGGGGCGCAAGGCGCGGCTCGACTTCCAACCGATGCAGCCCGGCGACGTCAAGGACACTTATGCCGACATCGACGCAATCACCCGCGATCATGGTTTCGCCCCGACGACCGGCATCGACGAAGGCATTCCGCGCTTTGTCGATTGGTATAAGCATTATCACGGCATCGTTTGAGGAGAATTTATGAGCGTTCCGGCCTTTTTGTCGAAACTGCGATTGCCGGTGTTCGGCGCGCCCTTGTTCATTGTCTCCAATCCCGAGCTCGTGATCGCCCAGTGCAAGGCCGGAGTGGTCGGAAGCTTTCCCGCCTTGAACGCGCGGCCGCAAAGCCAGCTTGACGAGTGGATACATGAAATCACCGAGGCGCTTGCCGCGCACGACCGCGTCCATCCCGACGCACCCGCGGCGCCGTTCGCGGTCAACCAGATCGTCCACCGCTCGAACGACCGTTTCGACCAAGATGTCGCGACGTGCGAGAAATGGAAAGTGCCGCTGGTCATCACCTCGCTCGGCGCGCGCGTCGAACTTAACGATGCGGTTCACCATTGGGGCGGGATCACGTTCCACGACATCATCGACAATCGTTACGCGCGCAAAGCGATCGAAAAAGGCGCCGACGGACTGATCGCGGTAGCGGCGGGCGCCGGCGGCCATGCCGGCACATGGTCACCGTTCGCGCTGGTCCAGGAAATTCGTCAGTGGTTCAATGGCCCGCTCGCCTTGTCGGGAGCGATTGCAACCGGCGGCGCGGTGCTTGGCGCGCAAGCGATGGGTGCCGACTTCGGCTATATCGGCTCGCCGTTCATCGCTACCACCGAGGCACGCGCCTCGGACGCCTACAAGCAGTGCATCGTCGAAGGTGGCGCAGGCGACGTCGTCAATTCATCTCTATTCACCGGGATCCACGGCAATTATCTTCGTGGCTCGATCATCGCCGCCGGACTCGATCCCGACAAACTAGAGGGCGCGGGTCCTGACGCGATGAACTTCGAGACGTCGAGCGGCGCCAAGGCGTGGCGCGATATCTGGGGGTCGGGCCAGGGGATCGGAGTGATCGACCGGGTCGTCCCTACCGCCGTCCTCGTCGACCGCCTCAAATGCGAATATGATGCTGCGAAGGTGCGGCTAAAGTAAGCCTTCGAGCGCCGCCCTCCACCGAGGCGGTAGCGACACCGGACGGCGATCGGCGCGCCCGACGTAGACATGGGTGAAATGCCCATCGGCCGCGGGCATCGTCGCGCCTTGGGCAAACACGCCGAGGCGGTAAGTAACGCTCGAGTTGCCGATCTGGTCGACCGCAATCCCGACCTCCACCTCGGCCGGAAAGCTGAGCGGGGCGAAGTAGCGGCAGCTGTTCTCGACCACCAGCCCGATCGGGTCGCCGCCGCCGATGTCGAGCAGCCCCTGCCCCACCAGCCACGCATTCACCGCACTGTCGAACCATGCGTAATAGATGGTGTTGTTGATGTGGCCGTAGGCGTCATTGTCGCTCCAGCGCGTAGAGATGATTGTGAAACGGCGATAGGCATCGCGCCCGCGTGGGGCGGTGCGGGTCACCACGCCGCCTCGTACAATCGCCGCGCATCGGCTTCGTCGATGGCGCAGGGATTGTTCACCAACAACCGCTGCTGTTTCATCGCTTCGCGCGCCAGGATCGGAATGTCGGCTTGGGCGATGCCGTGATCGCGCAGCCGCGGTTTGAGCCCGCTCTCGGTGACGAGGTGTTCGAGGCGATCGATCAGCGTCGCACAGCGCGCCTGGCTACCCTGCGCCTGGCTCCCCTGCCCCGCGCACCCCGGATCGATCACTTGCGCGAGCGTCGCATACTCCTCGCGCGCGGCCTCCTGATTATGCTGGAGGACATGGCGCAGCATCAGCGCATTCGAAAGCCCGTGAGGCAGATGGTGGAGTCCGCCGAGCGGGTAAGCGAGCGCATGGACCCCCGCGACCGGCGCATTGGCGAACGCCAGCCCGGCAAG
>JBKJTQ010000300.1:0-4630 GCA_046589895.1 Sphingomicrobium sp. | reverse complement strand
TGCCCTTGTTCGGCGGGCAAAGCGCGCAATCGCCGCTATTCTATAACCTCTTCATCGCCGCCGCCGCCGCCTTGCTCATCGGGTCGAGCCCAAGCGCCGCCAGCCGCAGCTTCGTCTCGCGCGCGCTGTCCGCGATGCTGCTGTGCGGAGCCTCGCTGATCGTCAAGCAAAGCGCGGTGGTCGAGGGGCTGTTCATCGGACTAGGGTTCCTGTGGCTTGCCCAGCGTCGCGGCATGGGGCTTGGTCGCATCACCGCACTGGCCCTGACAATGGTCGGCGTTGCTTTGCTCCCCTCGCTGCTCGCCTTCGCGGGCTACGCACTGAACGGTCCCGAGGCGCGCGACGCTTATGTGTTCGCCAACTATGTTTCGATCTTCCTCAAGACCAGCCACGGCGCGACCGCGCGCCTCGCCGGGCTCGGCTTCTTCCTGCTCTACATTTTTCCGCTCGCCGGGGCGGCGATCGCGGGCGCAGTCATCCGCCGCCGTACTGGCGAGCACGGCGAAGCGGCCCTCCTGCTCGAAGGATGGATGATCGCCGCCTTGCTCGGCTTCCTCATCATCCCCAATTTCTTCGACCATTATGCCCTGCCCCTGCTCGCGCCGCTGGCGGTGTCGGCGGCGAGCCTGTTCGCGCGGCCGAGCGGGAGGCTTTACCTCGGCGGGCTGTTGGCCTTCGCGCTGATCCAGGGCGCGATGCTCGGCTGGAGCTTCAACCGGCGCGAGCAGGCGAAGTTTGAAGCCGCCAATGCCGCCATCCATAGCGCAGCGCGCGGCGGCTGTCTGGTCGTGATCAACGGCCCGTCGCAATTCTACGTCGACACCCCGCCATGCCGCACCAGCGCCTACATTTTCCCCGACCATTTGGGGACGATGGTCGAAGCCACCGGCATTGGCGTCGACCAGGACACAGAGTTGGCGCACGTGCTTCGCGCGCGCCCTTCGGTCATCGCGATCATCGACGAGGCGCGCGACGAGCGCCGCCCATCGACCAATCGCCTGATCGATGCCGCGCTCCGCACCGACTATCGCAGCGTCCATTTCGTCCCCGCCGATGGCGGGTCGAGCCAGATGCAGTCGCTTAAGGTATGGCAGCGCCGCGCACTCCCGCCGGTTCGTTAACGGGGTTTTTACCTTGGTCGGGCTTAACCGGTGACCATGATGTCATCGTGGGGGTCTGGTCCTTGTTCGAACTCAAGCCAATTGTCGATCCGGCCACGCTCGGCGGTCCGCTTGAACTGACCGTCGTCATCCCGACGCTCAACGAAGCCGGCAATGTCGAGCCCCTGCTCGAACGGATCAGCCTCGCGCTCGCCGGCGTCGAGTGGGAAGCAATGTTCGTCGATGACGGATCGACCGACGGCACCGCCGAACTCATCACCCGGCTCGCGCAAAGCGAGCGCCGCATCCGCCTCATCCGCCGCATCGGCCGCCGCGGGCTGTCCTCGGCGGTGGTCGAAGGAGCGTTCGCCTCGACCTGCCCGGTGATTGCGGTAATCGACGCCGACCTCCAGCATGACGAAACGATCCTCCCCGACCTCTATCGCGCGATCAAGGAACGAGGCCACGAACTCGCGATCGGGACGCGTTATTGCGAAGGCGGGTCGACCGGCGAGTGGGACGAAGGGCGGCGCAAGATCAGCCGCCTCGCAACGCGCCTTGCCGCGCCGATCATGAAGACTCCGCTGAGCGACCCGATGAGCGGCTTTTTCGCGGTGCGCCGCGATGTCCTGCTCGATGCCGCACCGCATCTGTCCTCGATCGGCTATAAGATTCTGCTCGACCTCGTCGCCTCGCACCCGCGCAGGCTGCGCGTCGCCGAAATTGGCTACACCTTCGGCCTCCGGACCTCGGGCGCGAGCAAGCTCGACCAGATGGTCGCGCTCGAATATCTCGAACTGCTGCTCGACAAGACGATCGGGCGCTTCGTCCCGGTCAAGCTGGTCCAGTTCGGCGCGATCGGCACGGTCGGTGTCGGGGTCCATCTGTCACTGCTCTATCTGTTGCTCAACCTCTTGGGGGTCGGTTTTTCCGCTGCGCAGGCGGGGGCGGTGATGGGGGCGATGACCTTTAACTTCGCGCTCAACAACCGCTTCACCTACCGCGATCGGCAGCTCAAGGGCGCCGCCTGGATCACCGGGCTTTTGTCCTTCTACCTCGTCTGTTCACTCGGCGCGGTCGCCAATGTCGGGATCGGCAGCCTCGTCTACGACCGCCTCCCCGAATGGTGGCTGGCGGGGATTGCCGGCGCGATTGTCGGGTCGGTATGGAATTATGTCGCTAGCGGGTGGCTCACCTGGACTCGGCGCTAACAGCAATTCCATCCGCCTCCTGCGGGCAATTATCGTTTTCTAAAAGGTTTGGCGGTTATTCACCATTTTTATCTGCTTCAAAGTCTGGACGGTTGAGACACCATGAACGCATTCGGCAAACGCAATGGACTAAGCGGAAGCGCCGGGCAGCGCGCGAGCTTCGGCGTTGCCCGCCCGATGAAAGGTGGCGTCAGCGGCGGCGAGCAATTCCCACTGGTCGACGACGATGATGGCGAAGCACCCTTCCTTCCCGAATCGACCATGCCGGTCGGCCCTGTCGGGGGCGCGATGGACCGTCTCAACCAGCGCCAGAATGCGAGCGGAGAGCAAGGCAGCAGCAAGGTCGAGGGCTTCGAAGCCTCGGTTCACCGGATCAAGGAACAGGTGCTCCCGCGGCTACTCGAACGAGTCGACCCCGAGGCCGCGGCGACGCTCGGCAAGGACGAGCTTGCCGAGGAATTCCGCCCGATCATTTCGGAAGTGCTGGGCGAGCTCAAGATCAACCTCAACCGGCGCGAGACGTTCGCCCTCGAAAAAGTGCTGGTCGATGAACTGCTCGGCCTCGGACCGCTTGAGGAATTGCTGTCCGACCCGACAATCAGCGACATCATGGTCAATGGCCCCGATCAGACCTTCGTCGAGCGCAAGGGCAAGCTCGAGCTCGCCCACATCCAGTTCCGCGACGAAGAACATCTGTTCCAGATCGCCCAGCGGATCGTCAACAAGGTCGGCCGCCGCGTCGACCAGACCACCCCGCTGGCCGACGCCCGCCTCCCCGACGGCAGCCGCGTCAACGTCATCGTCCCGCCGCTGTCGCTCCGCGGCACCGCCATCTCGATCCGCAAATTCTCCGAAAAGCCGATCACGCTCGACATGATGCGCGGGTTTGGGTCGATGTCGGAAAAAATGGCGACCCTGCTCAAGATCGCCGGCGCGGCGCGGATGAATATCGTCATTTCGGGCGGCACCGGTTCGGGCAAGACGACGATGCTCAACGCGCTGTCGAAGATGATCGACCCGGGCGAGCGCGTGTTGACGATCGAGGATGCCGCCGAACTTCGCCTGCAACAGCCGCACTGGCTACCGCTCGAGACGCGTCCGCCCAACCTCGAAGGCCAAGGCGCGATCACCATCCGCGACCTCGTCATCAACGCGTTGCGCATGCGTCCGGACCGCATCATCCTGGGCGAAATTCGTGGCCCCGAATGTTTTGATCTGCTCGCCGCGATGAACACCGGTCACGATGGTTCGATGGCGACATTGCACAGCAACTCCCCGCGCGAATGCCTCGCGCGGATGGAGAATATGGTGATGATGTCGGACATCAAGGTGCCCAAGGAAGCGATCTCGCGCCAGATCGCCGACTCGGTCGACCTCATCATCCAGGTCAAGCGCCTTCGCGACGGGTCGCGCCGCACTACCAACATCACCGAAGTGATCGGGATGGAAGGCGACGTCATCGTCACCCAGGAATTGTTCAAGTTCGAATATCTCGACGAGTCGAGCGACGGCAAGATCATCGGCGAATATCGCTCGATGGGGCTGCGTCCCTACACGCTCGAAAAGGCCAAACAATATGGCTTCGATCAGCCGTACCTCGAATCCTGCCTCTGACCACTAGCAGTCCTGCCGCTATTTTTCCATTCGATACAGCAGGTTCAGACTAACGCCCGTCTCGATCTGGCCCGGCGCGACAATTCCGCCGTCGCGTTCGGGCGTGGGCGGTGGAGGCGGGGGCGGAGCCGACAGGCTGGCGATACGCGATCCGGTGACGATGATGTCGGTCCCGCGATATGATGTCCCCTCCTCCACCGACAGCAACCGCACCCGCGTGAAGCCATTGTTCCGCGCAAACTCTACGGCCTCTGCCTCCCCGCGCGCCATCGCCCTTACCCGCGCTTCGCGTCGCAGCGGTGCCGGATCGGCAATTTCGAAATTGGGGCCATATATGGTGTCCGCGCCGGCATTGGTCAGCGCATCGAGCAGCGTTGTCAGCGCGCCGATGTCGCGCGTCTTGATCTGCACCGAATTGCTGACGATATAACCGACCAGCGTCTGGCGCCCCCGTCCGTTGGGGACCGGATCCCACCGGTAATCGGGCGACAGCTGAATCCCCTGCGTCTGGATATCGCGGTCACGGATGCCGGCGGCGCGGATCGTCGCCAGCAATTTCTCGATCTTGACCTTGTTCGCCGCCACGGCGCCGGTTGCGGTCGGGGCCTTCGCCTGCGAGCCGGCGGTCAGGCTCGCCTCATCGGGCGGCGTGCGCAAATTCTCGGCAATGCTGACCCGTACCAGCGGCGTCGCCGCCATCTCGCT
>JBKJTQ010000297.1:0-14799 GCA_046589895.1 Sphingomicrobium sp. | reverse complement strand
CCAATTCTTCGCCGACGCGGCGCGCTTCCTCGGGGCCGTCCCACACCCCGATGACGCGGACCTTGTCGCCCGCGCCGCGGTCGGTCCACAGTGTCTTGCCGAGCCGGCCGCTGTTGTGCGCGATGAGGCCGGCGGCGGCAGCGAGGATGTGCGACGTCGAGCGATAATTCTGCTCGAGCCGGATTACCGCCGCGCCGGGAAAGTCGCGGTCGAAGCGCAAAATGTTGGCCACTTCGGCGCCGCGCCACGAATAGATCGACTGATCGTCGTCGCCGACGCAGCACAAATTGCGGCGCGGCTCGGCGAGCAGTTTGAGCCATTCATACTGGCCGCTGTTGGTATCCTGATATTCGTCGACGAGGATGTAGCGGAAGCGGTCGCGATACGCTTCGAGGACGTCGGGGTGCGCCTTCAGGATGACCAGCATGTGGAGGAGGAGGTCGCCGAAATCGCATGCGTTGAGCGTGCGCAGGCGGTCCTGGTAGGCGGCGTAGAGTGATTGGCCTTTGCCTTGGGCGAAGCCCTCGCTTTCGGCGTCACTGATTTGGGCCGGGGTCCAGCCGCGGTTCTTCCAGCGGTCGATCAGCCCGGCGAGTTGGCGCGCGGGCCAGCGCTTCTCGTCGAGATTGGCGGCGACGATGAGCTGCTTGAGCAGGCGCAACTGGTCGTCGGTGTCGAGAATCGTGAAATTGGGCTGCAGCCCGACGAGCTCGGCGTGGCTGCGCAGCATCCGCGCGGCGACGCTGTGGAAGGTGCCGAGCCACGGCATCGCTTCGATCGCCCCACCCGAGATCGCCGTGATGCGCTCCTTCATTTCGCGCGCGGCCTTGTTGGTGAAGGTCACGGCAAGTATCTGGCTCGGCCACGCTTTGCGCGTCGCGATGAGGTGCGCGAGGCGCGCGGTCAGCGCGGCGGTCTTGCCCGTGCCTGCTCCAGCCAGCATCAGCACCGGACCCTCGGTGGTGAGCACGGCTTCGCGCTGGGGCGGGTTGAGGCCGTGAAGGTAGGCCGGTTCAGGGTCGTGGGCGGGGGCGGGGAGTTCGGGCACGCAGCCGAGTTAGAAGCGGGGAATCAGAAGGGCAATCGCCAAGATTGCGATGTTATACGCGATATCCCCGTTATCCACAGGCAACGACTCGCTTTTTCCGCTTGGCGCGACTCGGATCGGGGTTCATAAGCAATGGGTGATCGGGACGGAAGTCCCAGCCCTCTTCGGAGGGAGGGGATGGAAAGTCCGATCTCTACCGGCAGGCGATAAGGAAAGGCTTCGGCCTTGAATTGGACCAGCTGGAAGAGGCGCCGGAAGAGCCAGTCTTTCTTTCGCGATACGCGGCTTCTTTCGGGAAGCAGGCGGCGTGGCAGTGGATTGGTCCAAGAAGGGCCGCGGAAGGGAACGAACCCGTCTTCGGATTGGGATCGATCTTCGGAAGCGACGCCTGAGCTGGTGAGCCAGGATCGAGGAGCGAAGAGACCTTCGGGTCGCTTAAGCTGACGAACACCGGCAGATCCTTCGCTCGGCGCAGATGGGGGCTGGCAGCAATGCCGGCCCCCATTTCGCATTGGCGCTCAGATCGCGGGATTCGTTATGGTGTCTGCGATCATTGTCGGCGGTGCCGCACGCCGGCAGAATATCCGCTGTTGCGCCAAGCGCCGCCGCGCTGCTGATGAACATGGTTATCTTTCCTTGCAGTGCTGCCCAATGCATTGCGGCACTCGAGCGAACACGCGCGATTGGAATGCTTTTTGCCACGAGACGAAGTCGATCATCGCCGCACTGACTGGTCGCATCACGCCTGAGTATCGCGAGCTTATCCGCTGATCGACGAACTCGACCAAGCTGCCTGATTCGCGCCGCGGGCGACAAGCATTCCGCAACCGCGTTGGTTTATGATAGGGCAATTCTCCAGCAATTGGGGGGTGAGTCGATGCGGTCGATCGGGCTTGGATTCGGACTATTCGCGCTGATCGCTGGCACGGCGGCATTGGCGCTGCCACCGCAGCGGATCGGCCCCGCGGCGTCGCCGATCGCGACTTCGGTCAGCGTTTCGCCCAATAGCCGGATCGTCTATGTCAGCGGGACCATTCCCGACACCGCCAACCCCGCCGCCCCCGCAGGGTCGGTGGCGCGTTATGGCGATACGGAAGCGCAGACACGCTCGGTGCTCGGAAAGATCGAGGCCGCGCTTCGCGCGCAGCGCCTGTCGCTTAGCGATGTGGTTATGATGCGCGTTTTCCTGACCGCGCCGCCCGGTCAGTCAGGCATGGATTTCGCGGGGATGATGCGCGCCTATCGCGAGCGTTTCGGCACCGCCGTGCAGCCCAACAAGCCAGCGCGATCGACCGTCCAGGTGGCGGCGCTGGTCGACCCCGGCTTTCTGGTCGAGATCGAAGTGACGGCGGCCAGCGATCGGCGCTAGAGGGGCAAGCGGAGGGGGCAGTGATGGCATTTACGCGGCGCGACATGCTGAGGCGGATCGGCGCGGTCAGCGGGGCGGGGGCGACATTTGCGGCGATGCAGATGCTTGGTCTGGCGGCGGTGACACCCGCAAATGCCGCGGACTTCGCGCTTCCGGCGGCAAGCGGGACGGGTAAGCGAGTAGTCATTCTCGGCGCGGGGATTGCCGGGTTGATCGCGGCCTACGAATTGCGACGCGCCGGATATGCCGTCAGCGTGATCGAAGCGCGAGAGCGAGTCGGTGGGCGAGTGTGGACGATCCGTGGCCGCGAACGGGTCGAGCAGATCGACCGTCCGTTGCAGCGCGCGAATTTTTCCGACGGGCTTTACTTCAACGCTGGCGCGGCGCGGATTCCGTCGACTCATCACTTGGTCCTCAGCTATGCGCGGCGGCTCGGCGTGCCGCTCGAGGTGTTCGTCAATTCGAACGATAGTGCATCATGGGATTTTGCCGGCGAGGTGCGACCGCAGCGGCAGATGATCAACGATCTTCACGGCCGCATCGGCGAATTGTTGACCAAAGCGATCGACAGCCGGGCGCTCGACGAAACGATGCCCAAAGACGAGCTCGCCCAATTGCGCATGTTCCTTGGCGCGTGGGCGACACTCGACGACAAGGGCAGGGCGGCAGCGAATGGCAATGCCGCGTTCCGCCAGTGGCCGGGGGGTTATCAGACCCCCGGAATCGCCGAGCCGCCGTTAACGCTCAAGCAACTGCTTCCCAGTCGCGCGGTGCTGCTTCCCTATCTGTTCGACCAGATCAGCGATTTTCAGGCGACCATGCTTCAGCCGGTCGGCGGTATGGATGCCATCGCGCTGGCTTTGTACGAAGCGGTGCGGTCGAGCGTTCGTCTCAACCTGCCGATCGACGCCATTCGCCGCGACGGCGCCGGGGTCCGCATCGAGCATCGCGGCAATGTGACGCGCGCGGATTATTGCATCTGTACGCTGCCGTTGCCCGCCTTGGCGCGGATCACCAACGATTTTTCCCCTGCGAAGCGCGCCGCGATGAAGGATGTGCCATATTTGAAGAGCGCCAAGGTGGCGTTCGAAGGACCCCGTTTCTGGGAAACCGACGACGCGATCTACGGCGGGCTTGGCTGGACCGATCGGCTCAACGAAAATATCATTTATCCCTCTAACGGATTTAATTCGTCGCGCGGCGTCCTGGTCGGCGCTTATGTCGCGGGCTGGACTCACCCGGACACCCCCGACAAATTCGTTGCCTTGCCGATTGCAGAGCAGATCGCGATTTCGCGCCAGTCGGTCGAAGCGATGCATCCCGGTCGCGGGCGGTTGCTCGAGCGACCGCTGGCGATCAACTGGGGACAAGTGAAGTATAGCGAAGGCGTCGGCGCGATTGGGGCCGATTGGGGCGATAAGAAGCGCGGTGCGCGCTATGAGGAATTGCTCAAGCCCGAGGGGCCGATCGCGTTCGCGGGGGAACATCTGTCGTATGTCGGAACCTGGCAGGAGGGCGCGGCGCTGTCGGCGCATGAAGCGCTGAAGCTGGTTCACGCGATGGCGGGCGGCGGAACAATGTCGGCGAGCAAGGCGGCCTGAAGCCGTTCCGCCTATCGCAAGCGAGCGCCGGATGCGTTATCCGGCGCCGAGCAGGGAAGCAGTCCCGCAACGAACGTCGCTATGGTTGATGGCCGCAGCGCTTATCGTCACAAGCTGGCCCGCATCCGTTCAGCGCGCGGCGCTTGTGGTAGAGCCGATCGGGTTCGCGGTAGAAGGTTTCGATCGCGACGATACAGGCCCGATCGCGACAGGGCCGTTGCGGAACACTCAAGGCGCTGCCATAATTATTGAAGGGTCGGGGGGCTGCCCGGAGACGTCGTCATGAAATCCTTGATTGTTTCTCTCCTTTTCCCCCTCATTGTGCTGTCTATCCCGGCGAACGCGTCAACGCCGGCGGAATGGGCCGCGCTTAATCAACGCGTAAACCGAGCGTGCATCGCAATGTCGAACCTGTCACGGCCGCAAGTCCTGGCACAGAAGATCAGCTTCTCGGACGCGGTCGGAGTCGAAGTGCGAATGATCCGGGGGACCGATCAGCGCGGGCGCTATCACCGCAAGCTGTGTGCCTACAACCGTTCGTCTGGCCGCACGGAAGTGCAGGATGCGGGTGGCTGGCTTGGCCCGGCAGTGAAGCCATGATCAGCCTCGCACGTTCGAAGCGACTGACAATATTAATCTCTGGTTCGCTATTCGCCGCGCCGGCCGGCGCGCAGGGCGCGGGGTCGTTGATCTCCGCCACGCCGGTCGTCGAAACGCCCGCCGGGATGCAGGCGTGGCGAATCGAATATTGGACGCGCAGCGATCGCGATCGGGTGGTCCGCGCGACGGGAATGGTCGTCGCCCCGCGCGAGGCGATCCCCGCGCGCCCGCGCCCGGTGCTGGCTTGGACGCATGGCACGTGGGGGGTGGCGAGCCGTTGCGCGCCGTCGCTGAGTGCCAATTTCTGGACCACGACGGCGGCGCTGGCGGCGGTCAGCCGCGGTTATACGGTGGTTGCGCCCGATTATCCGGGGCTCGGCAGCCCCGGAGTGCATCCGTTCCTCGCTGGGGTCGATACCGGGCGCTCGGTGCTCGACGCGGTGCGCGCGACGCGGGGGATATCGGGCGCGGCGGCGGGCAATCGCTTCGCCGTGTGGGGCGAAAGCCAGGGGGGTCATGCCGCGCTGTGGACCGGGCAACTCGCGCGCGATTACGCACCGGATTTGACTCTGGTCGGGGTGGCGGCCGCTGCACCGCCGACCGATCTCATCCAGAATTTGCGCCTCAGCCCGAACAAGGCGGTGCTTACGCTGTTCACCGCCTATATCGGTTATAGCTGGTCGAACCATTATGGCGCGCCACTGACGACGTTCGGCGGGCCGCAAACGCGGGGCATCATGACCCGCCTTGCCCAGAACAACTGCATCGAGTTACATGCCAAGCCGAAGCTGGGGACGGTGCTCGGCCTGGTGACGCTGCAAGGTCGGTGGAAGACCCTCGACCTTGGCCGGGTCCAGCCGTGGGCCAGCCTGGCACGGCGCAACAGTCCGACGACGACGGGTTTCGGGGTGCCGCTGCTGATTGCGCAAAACGCCAAAGACGCCCTTGTCGCGCCGTCGGTGACGCGCAATCATGCCCGGGCGTTGTGCCGCGGCAGGGCACGCGTTCGCTGGATCGACATTGCCGGAGAAGGTCATGTGACCAGCGCCAAGGATAGCGCCAGCGCGACCCTGGCGTGGATCGGCGATCGTTTCGCGGGGCGCGCGGCGCCAAGCGATTGCGGGCGATTCTAGCAAGCTAAGCGGCGACGCCCTGTCGAGCGCCGCCGCTCTGGCCTAGTCGGTCAGGCTGGCCGGAACCTTGCCGCCATTGGCGGCGAGCTGGCGCATGACTTCCTTGTGCAGCCAGATGTTCATTTCGGCGCTGCCGTCTTTCTCCCCGGTATAGCCGAGCTCGGTCGCGAGTTCCTTGCGGTTGTCGAGGCTCGAATCCATCCCCAGCAACTTCATCAGGTCGACGATCGACGACCTGTAATTAAGGTCCGGATTGCCCTTTTGCGCGGCGATGTCCTTTAGAACCTGCTCGACATCAACCTGACCCGAGCCGCCCACCGTGGCAGTCGGGGCCGGGGCGGTCTGCGTGCCGGCGGCAGCACCGCCGGCCATCCCGGCGGGGATTTGCGGGCGCGAGGCAGGGTCCGCGCTAGCGGTTTTGTGGCCGAAGATGGCATCCTTGATTTTGCCGAAAATGCTCATTGTCTCTCTCCTTTTAGGCGTCGAGGTTGTGCTTGAGCTGGCTCATTTCGTCATGCCCTCTCTTGACCGAACCATAAGCGGTTTCGACCAGGCTGCGGCACTCGGGTGAGAGGTCGCCGTCCTTGAGCGCGTCTTCATACTTGGCTTTGATATGATCTTCGCCGCGCTCGACTTCGTTGACAATCGCCTGGTCGTCACGGCCGGTGACTGCGGCCTTCAGATTGACGAACGCGCGATGGCCCGCGGCGAGGATCGTCCCGTCATCCTCGGGATTGCCGCCGAGGCGCTTGACCTCGGCGCGAAGCTGTTCGGCGATCGACGCTCGCTCGCTCGCGCGTGCGGTGAACAGTTCGGCATGGCGCGGATTTTCGACATCCTGCGCCGAGGTGCGATAGCCGTCGACGCTGTCGATTGTGGTGGCGATTAGTCCGTTAAGGGTGCGGATATCGTGGCTGGTGTCGGTCATTGTTGGACTCCAAAATTTACAGGAATGACGGTGCAACGCGCAGGCGGGGGCGAAGGTTCGCTGGGATTGTGGATTTTACGGTGAGGAGTGGCCCAGGCTTGCCGGACGCCCGCAAGCGCAGCATTGTTTGGCGATGAGCATCATGCGTATCGCAAGCGCCGCTGCGCTCATCGCCATCCTGTCAACCACCCCCGCGCGCGGTGCCGAGCCGCTGCAGCCTACGGGCAAGTGGAATGTCGATTATGGCGATACGCATTGCATCGCCAGTCGCAGGTACGGCAGTGCAGCGGCGCCGATCCTGTTCGCACTGAAGCCATCGCCGATTGGCGACGTGATGCAATTTTCCATTTTTCGCGCTGGAAGCAACGCCGCGGTCAACCAATATCCGGGGACGATCACGATCGACGGATCGCCGCCGGTCAAGGTGAGCGTGCTCGGCTTTCCCAGCAAAGACGGCAAGCAGCGCATGAGTTCGGTCAATTTGCCGAAGAGCATCTTTCAAATGATCCGTCCGGCAAAGAGCGTGAGGCTGCGGTCTTCGAGCGAGGTCGATCAGTCGTTCGCCTTGTCGCAGTTGGAGCCGGTCGCGCGCGCGCTCGATTATTGCATCGCCGACTTGCGCAAGGTGTGGCACCTCGCTGACGCCGACGCTGGAATCAAGCAGGCAGCCAAGCCGATCTCGCCGCTCGCCAGCTATTTCCGAACCGACGACTATCCCCAAGTCGCGCTGCAAGCCAACGCGGGTGGCACGGTCGATATGATGTTATTGATTGACGAGGTCGGCAAGATTAAATCGTGCACTGTGACTTCGACCAGCGGCCATGCGAGCCTTGACGCGCAAACCTGCAGCATCATGTCTCGCCGCGCGAGGTTCGACCCGGCGCTTGGGTTGGATGGCAAGCCGATTAAGAGCGGGCAGACCGGGCGAATCAAGTGGCAGATTCCCTGAGCGGCCAACCC
Organism: Sphingomicrobium sp.; assembly: GCA_046589895.1. Lineage (GTDB taxonomy): Bacteria > Pseudomonadota > Alphaproteobacteria > Sphingomonadales > Sphingomonadaceae > Sphingomicrobium. The sequence continues at coordinate 7,160 of JBKJTQ010000297.1, read as the reverse complement.
CGAGGTGGCGTCGATCCTAGGAAAGGCTGACAGTCCCTTGTGGTCGCCATCGACCAATTGGAATGCATCGCAACCAAACATGGTCGGCCGGTACACGCTGGCGTCCCCCGCCGCGCACCGCTAGATGAGTTAAAGCAGGAGGTCGATGATGTGGACCACAGGCAATCGGGCGGGCGGCACCGCCAATGTCCGGGGGCGCGCGCGATGAGCGAGGCTGCGACCCCGCAGGGCGGCCGCAACCGCTCTTCCTTATGGGTGCTCACGGCGCTGTTCGCCGGGCTGCTGCTCGGTGCGCTGATCGCCAGTTCCGGCGATGGCCTGCGCGAGCCCGCGGTGCGCCTTGCGTCGACCGTCGGCGGGCTGTGGCTCGACGCGCTCAAGATGACGGTGATCCCGCTGATCATCGCCTTGCTCATCACCGGTATCGTCGGCGGGGCCGATGCGGCGCGCGCGGGCGGGGTCGCGGGGCGATCGTTCGCCTGGTTTGTCGCGGTGTTGACCGGGTCGGCGATTTTCGGCGCGGTGGTGATGATCGCGTTATTGAACCTGTTCCCGCTTCCGACCGAGGCGGCCAATGCGCTGCGAGCGGGGCTGGCCGGGGTCGATGCCAATGCCGCGAGCGCGTCGGTCCCGACGCTCGACGATTTCATCAAGGGGGTGATCCCGACCAACCCGATTGCCGCGGCGGCGAACGACAAGATATTGCCGCTGGTGATCTTCACCGCGCTGTTCGCCTTCGCCGTGACGCGGATTGAACACGCCCAACAACGCACCATCGCGAATTTCTTCCAGGCGATCGAGAAAGCGATGCTGGTGCTGATCGGCTGGGTGCTGTGGCTCGCGCCGTTCGGGGTGTTCGGGCTGGCGTTCGCGGTCGGGGCGGGGGCAGGGGGCGCCGCGGTCGGCGCGGTGCTCCATTATGTGGTGCTGGTGTCGACGGTCGGGATCCTCGTCATGCTGGCCGGGTTCGGGATAGCGAAGTTGTTCGCAGGCTGGTCGCTGCGCGAATTCACGCGCACGATGATCCCGTCGCTGACCGTCGCCATTTCCACCCAGTCGAGTCTCGCCAGCCTGCCCGCGATGCTCGCGGCAGCGAAGGCCCTGGGCGTCCCCGAGCGCAATCGCGATGTCAGCTTGCCACTTGCGGTGGCTTTGTTCCGCGCCTCGGGGCCGGCGATGAACCTCGCGGTGGCGATCTACGTCGCCTATTGGCTGCAGATCGAGCTCAGTTGGTGGAACATCGCGGCAGGGGTCGCGGTAGCGTCGGTGGCGAGTTACTGGGCGGTGAGCCTTCCGGGTGCGTTGTCGTTCGTCACCTCGATCGCGCCGATCGCGCTGGTCATGGGGCTGCCGATCGAGCCGCTCGCTTTGCTGATCGCGGTCGAAGTCATTCCCGACATTTTCCGTACGCTCAGTAATGTAACGATGGACGTCGCGGTGACCGGCGCGGTGGCGCGGGGGGCGACGGATGAAGTGCCGGAATAGCTTTTTGTTGAAGTGCGGTACCGGAGCGGACTCCCGGACCAACTAGCGCCCGGCGATCTGCCTGACCTGATCGGCATAGAGCCTCCCAACCGGTTGTTCGCTGCCGTCGGACAGGCGCGCTATCCAGCGGCCCGAGGGATTGCGCGCAAAGCCGGTGATGGTGTCGCGGCGGACGATCGCCGAGCGGTGGAGGCGGACGAACAAGGCGGGGTCGAGCCCGTCTCCAAGCGCGGCCATCGAATGGTGGATCAACCAGCTGCGCTTGGCGACGTGAAGCCGCATATAATCGCGCTCGGCCGAGACGCGGTCAATATCGCGCGCGGCGATGCGCACCAGTCCGCTCATGTCCGAGGCCCAGAACTCCTCGAGGAAGCGCGGTACGTCGCGGTCATCGGGCGCGGTGGCCAGGCCGCGTTGGGCGAGGAAGGCGCGCGCCCGTTCAAGCGCGCGGTCGAGCCGCGCCGCATCGGCGGGTTTCATCAGATAATCGACCGCGGCGACTTCGAACGCAGCGACCGCGAATTGGTCGTATGCGGTGACGAAGATCACCGCCGGCGAGCGCGACAGGCGCGACAAAGCGCGCGCGACCTCGATCCCGTCGAGCCCGGGCATGGCGATGTCGAGCATCACGACATCGGGGGCGATCTCCTCCGCCAGCGCGACTGCCTCGGTCCCGTCGGTCGCGGTGCCGACGAGCGCGACCCCTTCGACCCGGGCGAGCAGCAGGTGGAGGCGCTCGCAGGCGAGCGGTTCGTCGTCGGCGACGAGGATGCGGAGCGGCTCAGTCGTCATGATCGTCGTCGAACGGAAGCGCGATCGAGACCCGATAGCCGCCGGGGACCGGGCCGAAGCGGCAATCGGCGCGCTCACCATAATGCGCCTCAAGCCGCTGGCAGACATTGGCGAGACCAAGCCCGGTGCCTTCATGCGCGGGGACCGCGGCGGGGATCGTCGGTCCAGCCTCGGCAAGGCGGTTGATGACGTCGATCTGAATCCGCCCGCCGTCGAGGCGCCGCGCCGAAATCGTTAGCAGCACCGGGTCGCGGGTCGCGGACACGCCATATTTGATCGCATTTTCGACCAGGGGCTGGAGGATAAGCGCGGGCACTTGCGCCCCGGCCAGATCGTCGGGGACGTCGATCGCGACCCGCAGCCGCTCGGGAAAGCGGATCTGTTCAATATCGAGGTAGAGCCGCTGGAGGTCGATCTCCTGCCCCAGCGTAACGTCGGCCGAGGGGTCAAGCGAGAGGCTGGTGCGGAAAAAGGTCGCCAGCGCCATCAGCATCTCCTCGGCGCGGTCGGCGCGCCCGCTCATGACCAGCGCGCTCAGGCTGTTGAGGGTATTGAACAGGAAGTGGGGATTGACCTGGTAACGCAGCGCGCGGACCTGCGCCGCGTGGGCCGCGGTCTCGGCCTCAGCGAGGCGGCGTTCGGTGAGGCGGGCAAGCTGTTGCTGGGTCATGGCGATGAAGATCGCGCTCCACGCCGCGAAGAGGAAATACCAGGACACCGTACTGTTGGCGATGATCTGCGGCAGTTTTTTGCGAACCATGGCTTTGATAGGCAAGTTGACCGAGACCTCGTCGCCATTACCCTGGACGATGCGGAAGTTGTTGCCGCGCTGGACGATCTCCACGCCCTCAGGGGTCATGACGCTCGATCTTTCGGTCATTGGGACGAAGTTGATTTCCACGTAAAGCGAGACCCCTGACAGGATGATCGCGGCGGGGAGCGCGCTGACCGAGGCAATAATCGCCATCCTGCGCACGCTTTGGCTCCGGGCAAAGAGAGCAAGAGCGAGATAGATCAGGGCGGTAAGCACAACCCCGAGTATCGCATTTAGCGCTCGTACCCCGACCGCGGATGCCGCTTCTTCGACCGGCCCGATCGCCGCGCGCAGCAATACGGTGCCAAGGTAGAAAAGCCAGAAATAGGCGATCGACCGGGCGGCGAGTTGCCAGTCGGGAAAGCGCAAGCGCCAGTCGATCGCTCGGCGCGGGGACAGCCGGACATGCTCCATTATGGCGTTGTGCGCCCAGGCCCGTCCAAGCGCAATCGGAGGCGCGGCACTTGGCAGAAGGCGCAACCCCGCCGGTCGAACAGATTGTCGGCGCACGGTTCGGAACGAAGCCTCCGCGGCGCTCGTTGCCATTTTAGAGACGGAGAATTTTATGACCGATCATGATCAGGCCGACCGGGAGCCGCCGCGCGAGGCGACCCAGCAGCGCGCTCCTGTGCGCGAGCTAGAGACCAAGCTGAAGAAGAATCCGGACGACGAGAATGCCAAGGTCGATGTTGGATGTGACCAGTCAATGGATGCCTCCGACCCTGTCGCGGCGACCGCGCCGGGCGGGAACGAGCCGGCCCCGTCTTCGAGCTTCCCCGACGACAAATAGCCGATCCGGCCAAAAGCCGGACATTTAGCGTGGTTAAAAAAACACAGCCGACAGACGATGTCGGCTGTGTTTCCTTTTTATGTTGCTCGCATGACGACGCTCTGATTCATTGATGAATGGGGGGTGGGACATTGGTTAAGCGTTTGGAAACCAGCGCGGCCGCATGATCCTTCCCAGGCAAAAGGAGTGGGATCATGACGACGAAGACCAGCCAGCCTGCCGGTGGCGCGCTGCTGATTAGCGAGATGAAGGAATTCGCGGGCTTCCCCAAGTCGACCCAGCGTTACATCCGCCGTTCGCTCGACGTCGCTTTTTCGCGCTCCGATCCACTCGGTACTTGGGCGCGCGACGATATCGAGGCTGCAGCGATCTCGGCGCAGGCGCGATTTTACAAGCAGCTCGACCATCTTCGCCTGCAGATTCCCGACGACAGCGGGCTCGACATGATAGAGCCGTTCCTTGGCATGCTCGTGACTTTGTCGGCATTCGACCTTGGCCAGGATCGCATCCCCAATTTTGCCGCGTTCCGCTTCCTTTACGAGCGGCTGCTCGGCGCGGGCGTGCGGCCCTGGCTGCCGGCGGCATTCTGCGCCGCGTCGGCACTGCCCCATCTTCATCCAGAGCGGCGCCGCGGGCTGCTCCAGTCGATCAGCGAAAGCGCCGCGACCGCGCCGGGCTGGTCGAGCCGCGAGCCGATATTCTGGCCCGAGTGGGTCGAAAAGGTCGACGTCGCCGCCGCGGCGTAATGGTTTGAAGTCGGCACCAGCCCGCACCCCCACCCGGCCTCCCATGCAGAATATCCTAGATGGGTGGCCGGGTGGGGGTGCGGGCCGGGGCCGGTTCGCTCAAAAAACAATCGACGGAAATATCTCGCGGAGCGCGGCGATGCTGCGCTCCGCATTTTCGTGATGAACGAAGGTGCCGCCGGCATCCTCCCATTTCGAGCGGTGATCCTCGCGATCATCGACCAGCACGTCTCCTGCTTGCATGTATCTCACTTTATCGCGTGCCATGCAGGTGATGATCGGCGTTCCGGGAAAGTGGCGCTCCGCCCAGTCCACCTTTTGCGGCGCCGCCCAAGTACCGCGCGGGAGCCCGGTGAGGATCGTCGGTCCCAAATGCGCAACGACTTCGAACAGCGTCCGGGCGTCGGGCATGAGCGGCAGATTGGCGTAAAAACCGGGCGTTGCCGCCAGCCGCCGCCAAAACTCGCGCCGCGAGTAGCGATCCTCGAACTGGGCCGGGGTCATGCCGCCAAGCACGTCGCGCACGCCAGAGTCGAAATCGGCCAGCACGCCATCGCAATCGAGGAACAGTTTTGGCAGCGCCATTACAACCGCGCCGGGGTGACATTGATCGCGATCGGGTGACCGAGTTCCCGCCAGCCGCGCTCCTTGAGCACGTCGTTGCTTTCGCGCGCGCGGCGGCCGTCGCCGAGCGACCAGCTGATGTGGAAGGTCGACCCGTCGGCGCGCGCGGTGGCGCCGTCGATCGTCACCACCATCGCCTCGACACCTTGGCCATCATCGGCATGCCCGACGATCGCGGCGCGAACGGGTGGAGGGAGGTCGCGGTCCTCGGCGTCGGTGGCAAAGGTGATGTGGTGCGCGACCACATTGGCGTAGCGCGGCGGATAGCGTTCGAGCAGCGCCGCGCGCTCAACCTCGTCGAGCGTCCAGCCGATCACTGATCCGGGCTGCGCCATCCTACGATGCCATTGGCGGATTGGCGGCGAGCGCGGCGAGCAGGTCGGCGGCGAATTCGCTCAGTGTGTCGTCGCGCGCGCCGAGGATCGCGATGCGGTCGCCGCGCCGCGCCTCGGCGAGCAAGGCGGTCCCGATCGCGCTGCGCAGCGGCACATGCGTGGCAAGCCCGCCGGCGGCGCGCACCGCGTTGGCGAGCCAGTCCGAGCCGCGCGACTGGTCGACCGTTCCGCCCTGATAGACCGGGTCGGGGAAGAAAAGCTGGTCGCCGTCACGCAGCCCCTCGGCGAAGGTCCGCGCAAGCTCATCGCCCATTTTGGCGAGCGGGCGAAACCCATGCGGCTGGAACATGATCAGCAGGCGGCCTGGCTGAGCGGTGAGCGTCGCGAGGGTCGCGGCGATCTTGTCGGGGTTGTGCCCGAAATCGTCAATCACGGTGACGCTGCCGGCGGTGCCGACGGTTTCGAGCCGCCGTTTCAGCCCGGCGAAGCGCGCGAGCAAGGGGATGGCTTCGCCGAGCGGCAGGCCAAGGGCGTGGATCGCGGCGAGCGCGGCGAGCGCGTTCATCGCATTGTGGCGTCCGGGGATCGCGAGGGTGATATCGTGGCGCTGTCCCGCGATGTCGAGCGCAAAACGCGACCCGTCGGGGGTCAGCTCGAGCCCGCGACCGGACAAGGTGGCTTGGTGCGAATCGAAACCAAAGCCGATCAGATTCGCCGGATCGAGCTGGTCGGCGATATTGCGCGCTTCGGGGTCGTCGAGATTAACCACGGCCTTCTTCGCCGCGCGGAGGAAGTTGCCGAACAGGTCGCGCAATTCGTCCATCGATTTGTGGTCGAGACTGATGTTGCCGAGAACCGCGACGCTTGGATGGTAGAGCGCGATCGAGCCGTCGCTTTCATCGACCTCGCCGACGAACAGTTCGGGATCGCCGACCAGCGCCGAGGCGAACGGGGTTTCGGGAGAGACGAAATTCTTCATCACCGCGCCGTTCATCACCGTCGGCTGATGGTGCATCGCGTGGAGTATCCATCCGATCATCCCGGTGACGGTCGATTTGCCGCTGGTCCCGCCGACCGCGACACTGGTGTGCGCGGCGTTGAGCAGTTGGGCGAGGAGTTGCGGACGAGTCAGATGGTCGAGCCGCAACTCGGCGGCGCGGACGACGTCCGGGATGCTTGGCTCGACTGCCGCCGAGGTAATGAGCGTCGCACCCTCGGCAAGACCACTGCCGTCTTGCGCGAACAGGCGGATGCCGAGGCTGCTGAGATAATCGAATTTGGCGGCAAAGCGCCCGGCGTCGAGCGCGCGGTCCGAACCGCTGACTCGCGCCCCGGTGGCGCGGACGATCGCGGCGAGCGGCAGCATCCCGCTGCCGCCGATGCCGCAGAAATGATAGTTCCGAGGATCGTTCATCGCTGCTGCCCTATGCGGCAGCCGCGGCTTGTGCAAATCTTGAGCCTATGAAGATCGCTGTCGTCGCGCCAAGCTGTTCGCTCCACCTCGATGCCGCAGAGGCAGTGCGCGCGATCGTCGCGGAGCGCGGCGACGCCGAACTGATGATCCACGAGCAATG
>JBKJTQ010000208.1:0-4103 GCA_046589895.1 Sphingomicrobium sp. | reverse complement strand
CGTGGAGGTTCGAGTCCTCTCCTGGGCACCATAGGCCGTTCCCGGCAAAGTCCAGGAACGTCCAATAGCGACTGGCATTAAGCGCTTTTTCGATACCAATCGCCAGCAATCGTCGGGCTGAACCTAAATTGGTCCCCGAACCTTGCCGATCCGCTTCACCGGAGAACAGCGGACATTGGAGCCAAAGCTGCGGCATCGGTGGAATGTTGGGCGGCCTTGTGCAACAACTACGGCAACGAAATGGCTTATGCCGATTACGCGGAGGGGCTGGGCCAGCTGTCGATGCCGATCCAGTCCCCCATTGTCCATCGCCCCACGCGGCGCAACGTTCGAGTGTCGCTTGCGGTTGATGGTTCGGCAGTTGGGCAGGAGGTCATGCGCTTCGAGCCTTATTATTGCGCTGGAGGCCAGCAGCACGGAGCCTGGCGACTCACGTGGCTCGACGTGTCCCCGATCGGCGATTCCGCGCCATGATATTAACCCGACGCACGGTTCTGGTCGCGGGTGGCGCCTTCCTCGCTAGTGCAGCATCACGGCGCAGCAAGAACGGCCCAGTAGTGGCTTGCCCTGCAGGTCGATTTGCCGGTGAGCAAAAAGGCGGAGTGTCAGCCTTCCGGGGTATTCGGTACGGCCGGGCGGCGCGCTTCCAGCCCCCGCGACCTGTGGAGCCGTCGCATGAGGTGGTCAGTGCGTTTGAATTTGGCCCCGTCTGCCATCAGCGAACGCGCCGGCAGCCCCAGTCGGAAGACTGCCTGTTCTTGAACGTCTGGACTCCAGAACCGCGCTACGGCCGTCGGCGGCCGGTGATGGTCTATGTTCACGGCGGCGCATTCGCATTCGGCAGCGGCAGCGATCCGGAAACAGAAGGTGAGATCCTGGCGGATCGGGGCGATGTCGTCGTGGTCACTCTCAACCACCGTCTAAACATGTTCGGCTATCTTTATCTGGCGCGCCTCGACGAACATTATCCAGACAGCGGCAATGCCGGCCAGCTGGACCTGATCTTGGCGTTGCAGTGGGTGCGCGCGAATATCGCTGCGTTCGGCGGCGATCCCAGTCGGGTGACATTGTTCGGCCAGTCCGGCGGGGGCGCAAAGATCACCACCCTGATGGCGATGCCGGCTGCGCACGGCCTGTTTCGGCACGCAGCTACCATGAGCGGTCAGCAAGTGACCGCCTCTGGCCCAATTCACGCGACAGACCGAAGCCGCGCAGTGCTTGCTCAGTTGAAGGCTAGGGCCGATCAATTGGAGAGCCTTGCCCCGGAACGGCTGCTCGAAGGTCTCTTAGCCGAAGATCCGGCCCTTGGGGGACCCGTTCACATGGGGCCTGTGTTCGATGGTCGTTCACTCCTTCGGCATCCTTTCTGGCCCGATGCACCTCGACTTAGCCATGGCATACCGATGATGACGGGCGGTACCCGGGACGAAACGCGGGCCTACTTCCCGCCCGATTCAGCGATGATCCGCGACATGAGCTGGGACAATGTTGCCGATCGCATTGCCGCTGAGCTTCCGATCGATCTGCTGCCCGAGGCGATCGTTGCCGCTTATCGTAGCCATATGCCCGAAGCTTCGCCAAGCGATGTTTTCTTCGCCGCAACAAGCGATGGCCGTAGCTGGCGAGGTCAGCTGGAGGTTGCCGAGGCGCGAGCAAGAGCGGGCGCGTCAGTATTCGCCTATCAAGTAAACTTCACATCACGCGTCGATCCTCGTCGGGGCGCTGAGCACGCGATCGATGTTCCACTCGTCTTTGGGACACTCGGCGCCAGAGGCGCAATGACCGGCACCGATGCGTCGGCGCGAGCTGCATCAGCGCGGATGCAGGATTGTTTTCTCGCTTTCGCTCATACTGGCAATCCTAATTGCCCCGCGGTCCCCTTTTGGCCGCGCTACACGCTCGACGAGCGCGCCACGATGATCTTTGACGCCACCGCTCGAGTAGAGCTGAACCCCCGCCGCTGGCAGCGCGAACTGTTTGCCCTCGCCCCCTACACTCAGCCCGGGACATGACGATGGTTGCGTCGACACTTAAAAGGGAGAACCGCGCATTTTCGGGTGTAAATCATAGCAAGCAGGGTATGGTGCTCGATCTCTAATTGGCCAACGTCCCGACATGAACGGCTCGCGGCGAGTTGGGGCATCGTGGCGAGATCGGGGTCAACCGCGTCATCGAAATGCGGCCAGTGGTGGCCAATTGGAATTTATTCCTGGCACTCTCAAAAGTCGTCGCGATCCTGGTCGAGAGTAGGCGCTGCGAATGGGTCCGGCCCCGGGGTGCGCGCGAAACTGATCGCGCGCGTGATGCCATGATAGCTGCCAAGCGTAGGATGCGGGATCCAGGCCATCATCGACTCGGCGTCGACCTGCGGGTGATCGAACATGTCGTGGATCGGACGAACGATCGAACAGGGCACTGCGTCAGCCAGCAGGTCCTCCCACGCCGTTGCCGCGCGCGATTGCAGCACGGCGCGCAACTTCGGCACGATCTCGTCGGCCCGGTGGGCTCGCTTGCGCACTGTGTCGTACCGCGGATTGTCGGCAAATTCGCTAAGCCCAAGGCGTTCGCACAGTGCTGACCAGAAACGCGGCGTGTTGGCGGAGAGGTAGAGATAGCCGTCAGCGGTGGGATGCAAGCCCGTAATCCCGCCCGAGCGCATGTCGCGCGCGATGTCGTGCATCTCGCCTTCAGCCTGCACCAGCCGCGCGGACTGCATGGCAAGCGCGCTACGAAGCAGCGAGACGCCGACATATTGCCCCTGCCCGCTGCGTTCCCGCTCGAACAAGGCGGAGGCAACGCCGGCGGCGACCAGTGCAGCTGCGTAATAATCGACCGGTGAGCCGTAAGTCAGTTCCGGTGGGCCATCAGGCTTTCCCTGCAGCGTGCACATGCCGGTCATCGCTTGCAGCACCTGATCGTAGCCGGCCCGGGGCCGAAGCGGCCCCTCCTCCCCATAGCCGCTGACGGCACAATAGATGAGGCGTGGGTTGAGGGCGCTGAGCAGCGCATAATCGATACCGAGCCGTTCGGGCACGCCGGGCCGGAAATTGTGCACCAGCACGTCCGCCTGCGCCACCAGTTCGAGCAAGACGGCCTGGTCCCCAGCCTGCTTGAGATCCAGCACCAGGCCGCGCTTGCTGCGGTTAACGCCGATAAAGGCGCGATTCTCGCCTGCCAGCGTAGACGGATACTGACGCAGATTGTCGCCGCCGGGCGGCTCTATCTTAATCACGTCGGCGCCTTGGTCCGCCAGCAACGTGCACCCGTAGGGGCCCGCAATATAGGCGCTGAGGTCGAGCATCTTGATCCCTGTGAGCGGACCCGCGGGACCCGAGCGCTGCGGGCTGTGGAAGGGGGAGGTCCCGGTCATCGGATCATTCCGGAGCCAGCCTCATCCAGGTCAGGCGCCAGGCACCGTTGCTTCTTCCGCCGGCGCGATAATAAGGCTGGAAGGGAAGTGCCGGTCGGCCTTCCGCGTGCAGCAAAAGATTGTCGCCGGACGTCCCCTGCATGGCCGGAACGGGGTCGATCCGGACCTCGCCATCCGCAAAGCGGAGACTTTCCTCGACTTTGAAGTCGTCGATCAGGCTGGTCGCATAGACCAGTGGCCCAAGGGTCAGCGCCAGATAGTCATGGCGTTGCACTTCCTGCGCGATCGCTTCGCCGTCGGGCGTGATGGATGCCTGCACATTGCGGTTGGTTGCACGGTGCGCGACCGGGTCTAGCGGCAGGTCCAGCAGGATTGTGTCGCCATCCTGCCACCTCCGCGCCACCCGGGCATAACTGCCGGCGTTTGCCCCAAGGACGTCATCGCCGACCCGAAGCGTGGCGCCTTCCGCCCAGTCGGGAATACGCACCTCGATCGCGAAAGGGACGTCGCTTGACGCCGAGACCGCGATCGCGATGCTGCCGTGGAACGGATAATCGGTCTGCTGGTGGAGCCGAACAGGGCCGATTTGCGGCAGATCGATCCGCGCATCGAATGGTCCGAGCAGATTGACCGCGATTCCTCCTTCCCGCGTCATCGAAGAGGCGAGCGCCGGCAGTTCTTCCAGCGCCATCGCGCCGCTCGATTTGCAGCAACGCCAATAGGTGGTGTGCAC
>JBKJTQ010000089.1:0-3372 GCA_046589895.1 Sphingomicrobium sp. | reverse complement strand
GACGAATTGTCGATCACTGTGCAGCCTGCGGCGGCGGCGCGAGGGGCGTGGAGGCGACTGACTTCCGAGCCTGCGGCGAACAAGGCAATGTCCCAGCCTTCGAAATCGAAATGCTCGATATTCTGAACCTTGAGCTCTTTGCCTGAATCGCCGAAATCGATGACGTCTCCTGTCGAACGCGAGCTGGCGACCGCGGCGACTTCGTCGGCGGGGAATTGACGTTCGGCGAGCACATTCAAAATCTCGCGCCCGACATTGCCCGTGGCACCGACCACGACCATCCGATAGCCCATCTTCGATTCCTTAGCTGGAGTGTGGGGGCGGAAATGGTACCCGCGCCCGTGCTTGTCAACGCGGCGCGGGCGCTACGCCGTTGCGCCCCAGAAAACCGAGGATCGTGCGCCACAAATGAACCGAGATGTTAGCGCCCGAGACCGAATGCCCCTTGCCGGGATAGACCATCATTTCAAACGGCACTTTTTCTTCCTGCATCTTGGCCATCAGCTCGGTTGAATTCTGGAACAGGACATTGTCGTCGGACATACCGTGGTAGAGCAATAAGGGGTCGGCGATCCTGGCGCTGTCGCGGAGCGCGTCGGACTTGTCGTAGGCGGTGCGAAGGGTGCGCGGATCGCCCATATAATGCTCGCTATAATGGGTGTCGTAGAGGTCCCAGCGGGTGACGGGCGCCCCCGCGACCCCGGCGGCATAGGCCCCGGGCGCGGCCTGGAGCAATTTCAGGACCATATAGCCGCCATAGCTGTGACCATAGACCGCGACCCTGGCCGGATCGGCGAAATTCTGCTGCTTGAGCCAGGCGAGTCCGGCGAGCTGGTCGGCCACCTCAACCCCGCCGAGCGCGCGATAGGCGGGCTTCTGGAACGCGGTGCCACGCCCTTCCTGCCCACGCCCGCCGACCTGGAACAGGGCCCAACCTTGCTGGACGAGATATTGGTGGAGCGGGGAGACGAAACCGTTTTGAACGTCATGCGCCTGCGGCCCGCCATAAACGGTGACGAGAACCGGCGCGCGCTGCCCGGGGGCGAGCTGTGGCAGGATCAGCCGGTAATCGAGCTGGGTCGTGCCGTCGGCGGCGGTGAGGCGGCCGAACCGCGGCGTGGCGTCCGCGGCGATGAAGGGGGCGTAGGGGTGACTTGCCGCGACCTTATTCTCCTCGATCCAGGCGAGACGCTGGCCCTGGCCGTTGGCGAGCCACACCTGCGACGGCTGGCCGGGAGCGCTGGTCGAGACGAGCGCGAGCTTGCCGGTTGGGTCCATCGACACGCCATTGCTGGTGCCGGGGCGCGTGAGCAGCACCGGCTCAGCGCCCGCGGTGCGATAATCGAGCGCATAGAGATGACGCTCGGTCGTGCTGTCCTTGTAGGCAGTGAAATAGAGCCGTCCCGCGGCCTCATCGACCCCGGCGACGCCGTCGAGCACCCAATCGCCCGTCGTCAGGGGGCTGATCTTGCCGCTCGCCCAGCGGTACAGCTGGCGATAGCCCGAGCGCTCGGACGAGAGGAGGATCGAACCGTCCTTGAGCGGCTTCAAATCGTCCGACAGGTTGATCCAGACGTCCGACGTGTCGCTGAACAATAAAGTCGAGGCGCCGGTCTTTGCATCGACGCGCAGCACGTCGAGCCGCTTCTGATCGCGGCTCTGGCGCTGAACGATGAGTCCGGATGAATCAGGCAGCCAGTCGACCCGCGCCAGATAGACGTCGGAATTGGCGCCAAGGTTGGCCTTGACCCGGCCGCTGCCGTCGGGGTTCATCAGATAGAGGTCGACCACCGAATTGGCGGTGCCGGCGCGCGGATAGCGTTGTTCGAAAGTAGTCGTCTTGTCGGCCCCGATCGCGGCGCGGGTCGCGACTTCGACCTTGCTGTCGTCGACCCGCGCGACCGCGATGCGCGCGTCGCTGGGTGCCCACCAATGGCCCTTGGTGCGGCCAAGTTCCTCCTGCGCGATGAATTCGGCGAGGCCCCAGCTGACCGTGTCCGACGCGCCGCTGGTCAGCTTGCGCTCCTTGCCGCTGGCGAGGTCGAGCGCATATAATTCATTGCCGCGCACGAACGAGACGAACCGGCTCTTCCTGCTGACAGTGGCGTCGAGCTCGGACACCTTGGTCTTGGTCAGCCGCTTCACATTGCCGGCAAGGTCGGCGAGGTAGATGTCGCCGTCGAGCGGAACGATGATGCTGCGCCCGTCGGGGGCCCAGTCGTAGGCGACGATCCCGGTCAGATTGGCAATCCGGGCGCGTTCGCGCTGCATCCGCTCGGCTTCGCTCAAGGTCGCGCCGGTGGCGAATTTCTTGCTGTCGACGAGCATCCGCGCCGCGCCGGTGGCGGGGTCGATCGCCCACAGATCGTAACGCTCGAGATCGTCGTGGCGGTTGCGCAGCAGCGTGACCAGCTTGCCGTCGGGCGACAGCTTCACCGCGCGCGGAACCTGGCCGGTCAGCGCCGGGCTGGCAAACACCCGCTCGAGCGTCAGGCGCTGCGGCTGGGCGGGGCTTTGGGCGGTGGCGGCGACGGGCATGAGAATGGCAGCAATTCCGGCGAGCAGGATGAAGTGACGCAAAGGGACACCTTTCGGGGATACAAAAAGGGCGCCCGTATCGACCGGACGCCCCTTTCTTCGCGCCTTGCGGCGGATTTACAAGTTTTAGCCGTCGGTCTTGGTGCTGGCCTTGGGCGGACGCGGATCGCGACGTTCGGCGATACGCGCCGACTTGCCGCGCCGGCCGCGCAGATAATAAAGCTTGGCGCGGCGTACCGCGCCACGGCGCACGACCTCGATTGAATCGATCGCCGGCGAGTAGAGCGGGAAAACGCGCTCGACACCTTCGCCGAACGAGATCTTGCGCACCGTGAAATTGGAATTGACGCCCTTATTGGCCCGCGCGATGCACACGCCTTCGTACATCTGGACGCGGCTGCGCTCGCCTTCGGTGACCTTGACGCCGACCTTGAGCGTATCGCCGGGACGGAATTCGGGGATGGCGCGCATTTCGGTCAGCGCAGCGACCTGCTCGGCTTCGAGCGTCTGGATGAGGTTCATTTCTTGAGTCCCTAATCGTCTTGCCGCGCACCAGAGGGCGACGCCTCCCGATCACCCCCATGGCGATCGATCAGGTCCGGCCGCCGTAGCCGTGTGTCGTGGATCGAGCGCGCTTTACGCCACGCCGCGATCTTCGCATGATCCCCCGATCGCAGCACTTCGGGGATCGTGCGCCCTTCCCAGGCAACTGGTCGGGTGTAGTGCGGATATTCCAGGAGCCCTTCTTCGAAGCTCTCCTCCTCTCCGCTGGAGGTCGCGCCCATTACGCCGGGAAGCAGACGAATGCAAGCATCGAGCAAGGCCATCGCGCCC
>JBKJTQ010000298.1:0-11549 GCA_046589895.1 Sphingomicrobium sp. | reverse complement strand
GTCGGCGGCGTGCCGATGACCGACCCCGAGCGGGCGCGCAGCCTCGCCAAGGACGTGCTGCTGCTCCATTCGGTCGGGATCCGCCCGGTGCTGGTCCACGGCGGCGGGCCGCAGATTGACGAACAGATGGAGCGCCAAGGGAAGATCCCCGAGTTTCGCGGCGGACTTCGCGTGACCGATGCCGAGACGCTCGACATCGTCCGCATGGTGCTTGTCGGCAAGATTAACCGCGAGCTGGTCAGCGCGGTCAATGCGCTTGAGCCGGTCGCGGTCGGGGTCGCGGGCGAGGATGGCCGCTTGCTCGAGGCGAGCCAGGTCGATCCCGCGCTGGGCTTCGTCGGCAAGGTCGGCAAGGTTCGCGGGGGACTGCTCCACGCCTTGCTCGACGACGGCCTCATCCCGATTGTCTCGACCGTCGGCGCCGACGTGGAGGGCCAGCCCTACAACGTGAACGCCGATGATGCGGCGCGCGCGATCGCAGTTGCGATGGGGGCCGAAAAGCTGATCTATCTGACTGCCGCGCCGGGGCTACTCGAGGATCCGGCCGATGCGGCAAGCCTCGTCCAACGGCTATCGACAGGCGAAGCACGGCGCCGGATCGACCAAGCGGGCGTAACCGGCGGAATGATCCCTAAATTGCTCGCCTGCGCCGAAGCGGTCGAGGGTGGAGTGGCAAGCGCGCACATGATCGACGGGCGCGCCGAACATGCGCTGCTGGTCGAACTGTTCACCGACGAAGGCATTGGCACGATGATCTGCCAAGACGGGGCGGCGTGAGCGCACTGTCGAAAAGCCAGCGCCAGCGGCTAATCGCCGACTGGCTTCGCGCGCATCGCGTCGGCAGCCAGGAAGAAGTTGTCGCGCGGCTATTGTTCGCCGGAGTCGCCGCGACCCAGGCGACGGTCAGCCGCGATCTCGATGAGCTGGGCGCGGTCAAGGTCCGCCGCGAGGGGTCGATCCGCTACGCCATACCAGACGCGCTCGATCCGGGCCACGCCGCGGCCAAGCTCGACCGCCTGCTCGGCGAGTGGGTCGATGCGATTCTCCCTGCGGGCAATCTGCTGGTCCTCAAGACCCCGCCCGGATCGGCCAACGTCGTTGCCAATGCGCTCGACTGCGCCGAACTCGCGGACATTGCCGGGACGATCGCTGGCGATGACACGATCTTCGTTGCGCTAACCGACGGGGTCGAAGCGCATGCCGCGGCCGAGCGGCTGCGCGCACGGCGCAGCGGCGCGGAGCCGCCCCGCGCGTGACGCGTTGGGGTGAGTGGAGAATTATGATGCGATCGATGACCTGTTCGTTGCTAGCCTGTGCCGCGCTGCTCGGCGCGTGCGAGAAGGAGGCCCCGCCCCCGCCCCAGCCCCAGCCCCAGAACGTGATTCGCGTCCGTAGCGAGGGGCAGAAGCAATTGTTCGCCGCCAGCGAGCTCAACCGCGCCATAGGGCTCAAGCGCGCGATCATGGCGTCTGGATCGCCGTGCACACGCGTCGCAACCACGGGCTTTGTCGGCATCTACAAGAATATGGATTATTGGACCGCGAGCTGCATCGACAATTTCGACCGGCCGCGCGACTGGGCGATTTTCATCGGCGCCGACGACAGCGTCCAAGTGCGCCTGTGCGAAGACACTAAGGCGGTGGGGCTGCCCGCGTGCAATGCCAAGGCGGGAACCGAGGGAGGAAGCGGGATGGCGACAAAAAAGCGGGCCGGCTGAGCCAACCCGCTTCCGTGGCGATTGGCTTCACCGAGCCCCGCGCTTAATCGCAGCGGCGGTTTTCCTTATATTCGCCCGACGGGGTCTTTTCCTTGACCGTGACGCAGCTGCCCTGACGGCTTTCCTCGCGCCAGCTGCCGTCGGCATTGACCTTGCGTTCGGCCTTTGGGACTCGCTTGCCGTCCTTGATTTCGTAATTCCAGCTGCTCGGGGTTGATTGAGTGGCTTGCGCATAAGCCGCGCTTGCCGCGGTCGCGACCAGCGCAGCAGCTCCAAGCGTAAGCAAAATTCGATAAGCGCGTCGCATAGTTCATACTCCTCGGCCTCTACTCTAAGCACGGCAAGGTGAACCGTTCCTGAAAAGAGGCGAATCGTCATATAGCGGCTTTGCTTCGAATTTTCATCCCCGGACACAGCAAAGCCGCTCCATCCCAGTGGGGGCGAAGCTGCGGTGCGATTAGCAGAAAGTGCGGGCCGGAGCCTTGACGAGCCCGGTCGGCCAAGCTCCCTGGAGCTTAGCCTTGCCTCGCTTTGAAGCGACGGTTGGTCTTGTTGATCACATAGGTGCGACCACGGCGACGGATTACCCGGCAATCGCGATGACGCGACTTGAGCGACTTCAGGGAATTGCGAATCTTCATGGCCGGGACGCCTGCCTTAAGTGAATCTGGTTGTGTGATGAGGTCTGAATCCGGGCGCTCCACTAGGTCGGAGCGCCCAATGAGTCAAGGTCGGCGCGCCGCGCGCGGTGCGGTCGGGGCGAAACGATCGCCGAAATAATCGCCCTGATACCATAAGGGGCGCTGGTCGGCATCGGCGAGGCTGCGCGAAATACGATAGTTGAGCTCGCCATATTTCGCCCCAGCCGCCCAGTCGATCTTCTGGCCAAGGTCATCGGCGGGCGAGTGATAGACCTTGGCGAGAAAATTCTTCCACTGCGCCTCGCCGCCATTGGCATAGCCGGTCATTAGCAGGATCGCCGGAATCCCGCGCGTGACGAAGCGATAATGGTCCGAGCGGACAAAGATCGATTCCTGCGGCATCGGGTCAGGTGAAACCTTGATCCCCATGCTCGCCCCGGCGTCGGCGACTGCACGGGCAACAGTCGAGCGGTCGGCGCCGAACGCGATCACGTCCGTGAACGGATAGAGCAGCAACGGCATGTCGAGATCGACCAGTCCAACGATCGACGCGGCGGGGACGGTCGGGTGCGCGGCGAAATAATCGGCGCCGAGCAGCCCTAGTTCCTCTCCGGTATTGGCGATGAACATCACCGAGCGGCGTGGCGGCCTGCCCGAGGCAACGAAAGCGTGCGCGGCCTCGATCATCGTTGCCACCCCGGCGGCGTTGTCGAGCGCGCCATTGTTAATGATATCGGTACCGGTTTTGGCGTTGGTGCTTACGCCGATGTGGTCGAGATGGCCCATCAGCACGATATGCTCGGCCGCGAGCCGCGGGTCCGCACCCGGCAATTTGGCGATCACTTCGGGGCTTTTGAAATCTTCCCATGACGATTCGGAGTGGATCGAAAGGCGCGGGCGAAGCGCGAAGCCGCGCGGGCGAACCCCATTCTTGGCCACCCCAGCGCGGACTGCGGCGAGCGATTTGGGCGCGCCTTCGAACAACCGCTCGCCCATCTTGCGCGAGGAGGAGAGCGTGACCCGGAGCGAGTCAGAATTTTCGCCCGACTTGCCGGCCTTGTCTACCCAATTGATTGCCGGGCGCTTCGAATAGAGGCTGATTGCGGGCGCTCCCTTCGGGGGAACGGGATTCTGCTGTCCGCCGATCTGGAGCATCCCGACCGCGCCATGCGCCGCCGCCGCGCGCTCCTTGTCGGCGCCAAGATGCCCCGCGACTTCGGTCGGGAGCCCGTCGGGCGTGCCGTCGAGCACCACCACGATCCTGCCGCGCACATCGAGCCCGGCGTAATCGTCCAGCCCCAGACCCTGGTCGGACAGACCATAGCCCACGAACACCATGCCGGCATCGATGTCGCGCTGCGTTTCGGTCAGGCTCGGGCGCAGGCCAAGCTCAAATTCGCTGACCGGGGTGAAGGCGCCGCCGGTCGAAATGGCGATGCTGTTCTTGCCCTCGGCCAGCCGCGCGCGGCGCAGCGGGACCCATTGGTACCAGCTGCCATTCTCACCCGCGGGCTCAAGCCCGAGGCTTCGAAACTGGCTCGCGACATAGGCAGCAGCGATTTCATGCCCGCGCGTCCCGGTGCCGCGCCCTTCGAGCAGATCGTCGGCGAGGAATTCGATGTGGCCGCGCACTCGCGCGGCAGCGGCGGAATCGACCGGCGCAGGTTGAGGCACTGGGGCGGCCGCGATCGACAGGGCAACGAACGGTAGCAGCAACATAGGGGGGGAAAACATGCGCGGGTCTCGCTGGGGAAAAAGGACGCAGCGTTAACGGCCGCTTGCACCCATGGTGGCTATCGGATGCCGCTCCCGATGGCCAGATGCGCGCCCGTAGCTTGTCGAAGCCAAGGGTTTGCCGATCGAGCGCCCGCCGCTATCAGGGCGCGCAATTCACCATCTTCGTTCGGGACATTATATGACCATTACCATTTCGAGCGCGTTCGACGCGGGCAACATCCGCGTCGTCAGTCAGGACGGGGACCGCGCCGACCTCGAAATCGTCAAGGACCATATGAGCGATTTCCACCAGTGGTTCCATTTCCGCGTAGCCGGCGCAGGCGGCCGCGAAATTACGCTGCGGATACTCAACTGCGCGTCGGCGGCCTATCCCAACGGCTGGCCCGACTATCGCGCATGCTTGTCGATTGACCGTGAAGATTGGACCCGGATCGAGGGCACGAGCTACGCCGACGGCGTGCTGACGATCCGCTTCACCCCCGAAACCGACCTCGTGTGGATCGCCTATTTCGCGCCTTATTCGATGGAGCGGCATCATGATCTGGTATCGACCGTTGCGGCGCTTCCCGGGGTCGAATATCAAAGCCTCGGCAAAAGCCTCGATGGGCAGGACATTGATTGCCTCACTTTCGGGGAAGGCGACCTCACTGTGTGGCTCTACGCGCGCCAGCACCCCGGCGAGACGATGGCCGAATGGTGGATGGAAGGCGCGCTCGAAAAATTGACCGACAGCGACGACCCGATCGCGCGCGTTCTGCGCGCCGAATGCTCCTTCCACATCGTCCCCAACATGAACCCCGACGGGTCGCGGCGCGGGCATTTGCGGACCAATGCGGTGGGCACGAACCTCAACCGCGAATGGCATGCGCCGAGCGCCGAAAAGAGCCCCGAAGTGCTGTGCGTGCGCAATCGCATGGACGAAACCGGGGTCGATTTTGCGATGGACATTCATGGCGACGAGGCGATTCCGGCCAATTTCCTTGCCGGGTTCGAAGGTATTCCCTCACTGACGACCAGACAGTCGAAGCTGTTCAAGCATTTCTCCAGCACGCTCGAACGGTTGTCGCCTGATTTCCAGACCCGCCAGGGCTATGAGATTCCGCCGCCGGGCAAGGCCAATCTGTCAATGTCGACGACCCAGATCGCCGAGCGGTTCGGGGCCGTGTCGATGACGCTCGAAATGCCGTTCAAGGATAATTTCGACCTTCCTGACGAAGTATATGGGTGGAGCCCTGAGCGGTCGAAATACCTTGCCGGATCATGCCTCGACGCACTCTACGCGATTCTCCCCGATCTCAAGCAGGCGAAAGCGGTCAAGGGCTGATGCCGACGCTCGTCCTGCTTCGCCATGGCCAGTCGCAGTGGAATCTTGAGAATCGCTTCACCGGCTGGTGGGACGTCGACCTGACCGAGCAGGGCGTAGCCGAAGCCAGGTCCGCGGGGGCGATGCTGACCGCCAAGGGATTCGACTTCGATTGCTGTTTCACCTCGCTTCAGAGCCGTGCGATCCGCACGCTCAACCTCACGCTCGAAGCGATGGGGCGGCTGTGGTTGCCGGTGACCAAGGACTGGCGCCTCAACGAGCGCCATTATGGCGGGCTGACCGGGCTCAACAAAGCCGAGACGATTGCCAGGCTGGGGGCCGAACAGGTGCAGGTGTGGCGGCGATCGTTCGACGTGCCGCCACCGCCGCTCGAAGCCGACAGCCCCTATCGGGTGCGCGACGATCGGCGCTATGCCGGGATCGACATCCCGCATAGCGAGAGCTTGAAGGACACGATCGCGCGCGTGCTGCCTTATTATGAGGCGGCAATCGTCCCCAAGCTCCGCTCGGGCAAGCGCGTGATCATCTCCGCCCACGGAAATTCGCTGCGCGCGCTCGAAAAACACTTGTCGCACATTTCCGACGCGGACATCGTCGGGCTCGAAATCCCGACCGGCCAGCCGATCGTCTACGAGTTGGGCGAAAATCTGTCGGTCGAAGACCGCTACTACCTCAGCGAGCGCTGAATCTAAGCGGCGGCTTTGACCCGGTACATCGCTTGGTCGGCGCGGGCGAGGACCGCGGACGGGGTGTCGCCACGCTCGATCAGAGTCATTCCGATCGCCACCGACAGCGGCATCGGCTGCTCGTCGTACAGGCAGTCGCCGCCCGCGACGAGGTTGACCAGCCGCCCAGCGGTGTCGATCGCGCTCGCTTCGTCAGCATGGTCGAGGAGGATGCAAAATTCGTCTCCGCCGACCCGCGCGACGCAATCGCTGGCGCGAACCCCGACCAGCAATTGTTTCGCGACATGGACGAGCGCGGCATCGCCGCCTTCATGACCGAAGCAATCATTGAGCATCTTAAGCCCGTCGAGATCGACGAATAGAACCGCGCCGGGAATGTTGTGCCGCTCATGGCGCGCGATCATCATCTCAAGTTCACGCAGCAATCCTCGACGATTGAAGACCGGCACCAATGTGTCGAGGTGGGCGAGCCGGTCCAGCTCGCGGACCTTATCCTCAAGCCGCGCGACATCACTCTTCAACTGCGCGATCTGTTCGAGCAGCTGGGCCGGTTTGCGGCTTTCCTGGCTAACATCGTGCATGATGAATCCCCATTATTGCGCGACCAATAAGCGAAAAGGCGAGAAATGTGGATAGAGCAATTGAAACCGTCCCGGATTGCGCCGCTGGCGAAGCGCCATTAGGACCGCCATTCTTGGAAGCGTCAGCAGGGACGACACGATGGCCGGTCCGCTCATCGGGATCATCATGGGGAGCAGGTCCGACTGGGAGACGATGCGTCACGCCGCCGAAACACTCGATCGGCTGCAGGTCGAGCATGAGACGCGCGTCGTGTCGGCACACCGCACACCCAAACGGCTTTACGATTATGCCGAGGGCGCCGCAGCGCGCGGACTCAAGCTGATCATCGCCGGCGCCGGCGGGGCGGCGCATCTGCCCGGAATGGCGGCGGCGATGACCGCGCTGCCGGTGCTCGGCGTTCCGGTCGAAAGCAAGGCGCTCAAGGGGATGGATAGCCTGTTGTCGATCGTCCAGATGCCCGCCGGTATCCCGGTCGGGACGCTCGCGATCGGCAAAGCAGGGGCGATTAATGCCGCTCTGCTCGCCGCGGCGATGCTCGCGACCCACGACCCGGCGCTCGGCGCGCGACTCGCTGAATGGCGGGCGAAGCAAACCGCCGCCGTCCCCGATCTTCCCGCCTGACGCGATGAGCTTGGCCCCCGGATCGACCATCGGCATCATCGGCGGGGGCCAGCTTGGGCGGATGCTTTGCATCGCCGCGGCGCAGCTCGGCTATCGCTGTCACATTTACGATCCGCACGAAGCCCCCTGCGCGGCGCAAGTCGCGGCGAGCTTCACACGCGGGTCGTTTAACGACGCCGAGGCGATCGCGCGCTTCGCTGCGCTCTGCGACGTGGTGACCTTCGAGTTCGAGAATCTGCCGATAGCCCCGCTCGATGCGCTCGGCGACAAATTGCGCCCCGCGACACACAGCCTTGCGGTGACCCAGGATCGCGCGACCGAGAAACGCTTCCTCGACGCCGCCGGAGTGCGCATAGCGCCATGGGCCGAGGTCGGCGACGAGGCTTCGCTTGCCGCCGCAATCGCCACCCTAGGGCTGCCGCTGCTGCTCAAGACGCGGCGCTTCGGCTATGACGGCAAGGGCCAGGCCTGGGTACACGCCGCCGAAGATGCCGCCGCTTCATGGGATGCGGTCGGTCGCCGCCCCGCGGTGGCCGAAAAAGCGATGCACTTCGCTGACGAATTTTCGGTCATTGTCGGTCGCACTTCGAACGCCGCGACGCGCGTCTGGCCGGTATCGCGCAATCTTCACGAGGGCGGTATCCTGCGCCGCTCCGAACTTCCCCCCGGCTTATCGGTCGAGCCTCAGGTCGCCGAGGCGGTCGCGCTTTCCGTGACGCTCGCCGGCCGGCTCGACCATGTCGGGGTCATGACGGTGGAGTTTTTCGCCTGCGCCGACGGCCCGATCGTCAACGAGATCGCACCACGCGTCCACAACAGCGGACATTGGACGATCGAGGGGTCGGTGACGTCGCAGTTCGAGCAGCATATCCGCGCAATCTGCGGACTCCCGCTTGGCGACATCCGGCTGGTCGGGCGGACGGTGAGCATGGATAATCTGATCGGCGACGATGTCGGCCAATGGGACGTGCTGATCGCCGAGCCTGGGGCGCACGTCCACCTCTACAACAAGGGCGAAGCGCGGCCCGGACGCAAGATGGGCCACGTCACGCGGGTTTCGTAGGAGGCCGGACCCGGCCCGCGCTCCCGGCGGGACGCGGACCGGCACCAGCGTCGTAACGCCAATCAGCGCGGCTTCATCTCTTCGATCGGCAGGCCGAGCTTGGCCAGTTGCGGTTTGACCTTGGCAGCATCGCCGACGACCACGAACACGAACGCGTTGGGATCGATGCTCGACGTTAGCACCTGGTTGACGCCCGCAGGGCCGAGCGCTCGGTAACGATCGCTGACCAGCTCGTAATAATTGTCGGGACGACCCAGCAAGGCATTTGACTGCATCGCGCCCAGCACCGCGGCACCGGTTTCGAAGCGGCCGGGAAGCTCGCCGATCGAGTTTGCGACCACTTGCCCCAGCTCGCCGGAGGTGACGCCCCTGGCGCCAGTGATATCGCGCACATGCTGGAGGATCGCGGCGACCGAATCGCCTGTCCGGTCGGACTGGACCGGAGCCTGGACAAGATAGGGCACCGCAGCGAGATTGATGCTCACTCCGCCAAAGGCGCCGTACGACCAGCCCTTGGTTTCGCGCAGGTCGAGGAGCAGGCGCCCCGAGCTGCCGCCGAGCACATCAGTGGCGGCCGAAATGGCGGTATTGTCGCCGCGCGGATCGATCGTCGTGACCTCTCCGCCATAGATGAAGGACTGCGGCGACGCCGGGCGATCGATCAGGACGATGCGGGGGCCTCCGCTGGGTACCGGCGGCGCCGTGAAGCTCTTGATCCCGCGCGGCGCGGCGGGCGCCTGCCATTGGCCGAACTGGCGGTCGAGCAGCGGCATGAGGGTGGCCAGCGGCAGGCTCGACACGATGAACAGTGCGGCATTGTCAGGCCGCAGCCAGCGGTCCTTGAACGCGACCAGGTCAGCGCGCGTGGCCGCCTTGATCGCCGTGTCATCGCCAAGCGCGGTGGTCGCATAGGGATGGTTGGCGCCATAGAGGAGGCGCGGCAACGCGCGGGTCGCCATCGCGCCCGGCGTCGTCTTGGCCTGCGCCACCGCGGTGACCAGCTGCGCCCGATTGCGCTCGATTTCCTCTGGCACAAACGCCGGATTGACGACGATGTCGCTCATCAATTGCAGCGAGGGCGCGATATTCGCGCTCAACGCCGACATGGTCACCGAACTGCGATCGGCGCTGCTGCCCGCGGCGATCGACGCTCCGAGACGCTCCTGCTGCTCGGCGATCTGCTGCCCGGTGAGG
Organism: Sphingomicrobium sp.; assembly: GCA_046589895.1. Classification (GTDB taxonomy): domain Bacteria; phylum Pseudomonadota; class Alphaproteobacteria; order Sphingomonadales; family Sphingomonadaceae; genus Sphingomicrobium. Next base: position 1,984 of record JBKJTQ010000298.1, on the reverse strand, counting down.
CTCAAAGTACCTTCGTCGAGCAGGTTCATCACCATGTTCTGGAGCCCGCGCGCATTTGGCGCGTCGGCCGCGTAGCCGGCATCGAACGTCAGCGCGATCTGGGTCAGCGGCACCGCGCCGCGCTGGGCAAAATGAACCTTGATCCCATTGGCCAAGGCGGCGTGCGTGATGTCGGGGAAATCGAGCGGCAAGGCTGCGCCCGCGGGGGGCAGCTCGCGCTTGACCGATGGCGTGGCAATGTCGACGGCTACCTTGGCCGGCTTCGCCGAGGCCTTGGTCTCGACATAAAGCGGTCGATCACCGGGCTCCAGACGAACCGAGACCACGGGGCGCAACAGCCATTTGGCGGTGACCGCCCGGACATCGGCCGGCGTGACCTTGCCATAACCCTCCAGGTCGCGGCGGTAGAAGTCCGAATTGCCATTATAAAGCAAGCCTTCGGCGAGCGTCGACGCCTTGCCATTGCGGTCGCCGACCTCTTCCAGCCCACGGATGCGACCAGCGACATTGGCGGTCGCGGCGCGCGCGAGCTCGTCGGCGGTCGGTCCCTCAACCAGATATTGCGCGATCACCGCGTCGAGACGGCGCTCGACCACGGCCGGATCGATCCCGGGCTTGACCGTCGCGCTAATCTCAACCAGCCCGATGCGGTGGAACGGCTGGACGTTGGCCGAGGCCGATACCGCCAGTTTCTCGCCGCGCACCAGTATCTGGTCAAGCCGCGAACTGGCGAGGCCACCGAGCACCGCCATGCCAAGATCGAGCGCTGGCATTTCGCTCGACTGGATCCCCGGCACTACCCATAGCCGCTGGACTTCGACCGCCGCGACACGATCCCTCAAGGCTAGCGCCTTGGGCGCAGCGAGGGTCGGCACGGGCGCCGCCGCGGGAGTATTGACCGGGCCGCGCGGGATGGCGCCGAAATATTTGGTCGTGAGCGCGCGCGCTTCGGCGACATTGATATCTCCGGCGAGCGCAAGAATGGCATTGTTGGGCGCGTAGCGTTCCACGAACCAGCGCTTGACGTCGGTCAGGCTCGCGGCATCGAGGTCGGCCATCGATCCGATCGTCGAATGACGATAGGGATGGCCGTCGGGGAAAAGGGCTTCGAGCGTCGCATAATCGACCAGGCCGCCGGGCTGGTTGTCGCGCTCGCGCTTCTCATTCTGGACCACGCCACGCTGATTATCGAGCCGTTCCTGGGTGATGGCGCCGAGAAGATAGCCCATGCGATCCGATTCCATGAACAAGGTGCGTTCGAGATTGGCGCGCGGTACGGTCTCATAATAGTTGGTGCGGTCGTACCAGGTGGTGCCGTTAAAATCGGTCGCCCCGACTTTTTCGAGGAACGGGATAATGCCTTCGCGGACATTTTCCGACCCATAGAACATCAGATGTTCGAACAGATGGGCGAAGCCGGTCTTGCCCTTGGGCTCGTCCTTCGACCCGACATTATACCACATGTTGACCGCGACGACCGGCGCCTTGCGGTCTTCGTGGACGATCACGGTCAGACCATTGTCGAGGGTGAAGCTCTCGTGCGGTATCGCGACCTGTTCAACCAGCGTCGCGACCGCGACCGGTTCGTTGCTGACGGGTTCGGCGATCACCGGCATGTCCGGCGCGATTGCCTGGCGCGGCGCGATCGTGGCGCAAGCGGCGAGCAGCGAAGTTCCGGCGAGCAGGAGGGTCAGGCGGCGCAAGTGACTGGACATCAAGGATTCCCGATAAAGATTAGGCCGAAACCTAACCACGGCGCGCGCGGACGCAAGCGGCTTCGGCGAATTGGCGTGCCCGATCGACGAACGGCGGATTTCGCTCAGCCGAAGCGCTCCTTGAGCCGATCGATCAAATCGTCGTCGCGTATTCGCCGGTAGCGCGCGAGGCCGAGGCTGAAGAGGCCGAACAGCAGCAGCCCCGCCCCGACCAGCGTGATTAGCACATATTGCTGATGGAGCGAGTCGAGCGCGCCCCCCGCGGGCGC
>JBKJTQ010000226.1:0-7012 GCA_046589895.1 Sphingomicrobium sp. | reverse complement strand
GATTTACGTCGTCCCGTTGAACCTCGTCAGCCAGTTGACGATTTTGTCGGGCGCCCTGGCGGCGGCCCTTCTCCCGCGCCTCGCTGCTGCAAGTTTGGCAGACAGCCAACGCGTCGGGCGAGAATCGGTGCGGGTCGTCGCCTTCCTGATAACCCCCGCGACCCTGTTCCTGCTGGTCGCGCTTGGGCCATTTTTGTTGCTGTGGCTGGGCAAGACCAACGGGTCGGCTGCAATGCCCGTCGCGTTTGTCTTAATGACGGGAATTTGGGCGAATTGCCTCGCCGCGATTGCGCTCACCGGCCTCGTCGCCAGCGGCCGCCCCGATCTCCTCGCCAAAATCTACCTGGTCGAGATCGTGCCCTATCTTCTTTTCCTTACCGGTGCGGTTTATCTGTTGGGTGTGGTCGGCGCGGCATTCGCCTGGTCGCTGCGCTGTTCGGCCGACGCGCTCATTCTGCTCTATTTCATGAAACTCGATGCGGAGACGCGCAAGCTGCTCGCCACCCACTTCGCGGTCATCGCGGGGGCAAGCATATTGGCCTACGTCCTGCTTGACTATCCGGTGGCGCGACTAGTGTCGCTCGGCGCATTGGGCTGCATTGTTGGATTAATCCTCCTCCTTCATCCACCCTCGTCGTTGAAGGCGCTGCTGGCCCAAGCCAACACCCGCTTCCTCACGTCTCTCAAAGCGAGATTCAGATGACCGCGCTAAACGACCAAGAGTGGCCTCACGATGGGCTGGAAGAGCTAGGCCAGTGCGCGTTGTGCGGTTCATCCAAGCGTACCCAGCTTCACGCCAAGCTGTGGGACAAGGTGTTCAAAGTAGCGCCGGGCACATGGCAAATGTGGCGCTGCGTATCGTGCCGTAGCGGCTACCTCGATCCGCGGCCGACCGAGTGGACGATCGGGTGGGCCTACGGCATTTATTATACGCATGCCGACGCGCCCGAATTGCCTCCGCTAACGGCGCTGGGTCGAATTCGTAACGGTCTCGCCAATGGCTATCGTAACAATCGATTCGGCACTCGCTTTCGACCCGAACTGAAGGCTGGGCGGCTTCTTGGTTTATTGCTTCCTCCCCTGACGTGGGAAGTTGATCTCATCTACAGATTCCTTCCACATCGGCAGCTGGACGACGCCGGGTCGCTCCTCGACATTGGATGCGGCAATGGCGCTTACCTCCAACTCGCGCGCGCGGCCGGTTGGAAGGTCGCGGGCACCGATCCCGATCCGGTCGCCCGCGAGCGCGGCGCGGAAAAGGGCCTCACGGTGCTGGAATCGACCGAGGATTGGCTCCAACGTCCCGATCGCTTCGACTTCATCACGCTGAGCCACGTGATCGAGCATGTTCACGATCCGGTTGCACTGCTTCGACAGGCCTTCGCGTTGCTCCGCCCGGGTGGGCAAATCTATCTCCAAACTCCGAACATCGATGCCTATGGTCACCGGTTCTACGGCTCCGACTGGCGCGGTCTCGAACCGCCGCGCCACTTGATCATCTTCAACCGGAACAGTCTCCACGACGCGCTCGAGCGGGCTGGTTTCGTCGGACTGAAAGACGCGCTGCACAATCGTTTATTCTATTTTGGACGGCAGTTCCGAAGCAAGAATATCGGCTTTGGCCCTGCCGATACGACCGACCGGAACGCGCCGAAACCGACGCTTTTGGATCGCTTCCGTTCGTCCGTTTCCTACACGGCCGCGGAAATGCTGACCGTCATCGCCGCCAAGCCTCGCTGTGAGTAACGTCGCCGAACCGACTGCGCGTTCTGATCCCCGCATTTCGGTGGCGATGGCGACATATAATGGCGAGCGTCACCTTCGCGACCAGCTACACAGTCTAGCCGATCAGACCTATCTTCCGTTTGAACTGCAGGTCGGCGACGACGGTTCAACCGACAATACGCTCGCTATCCTCGACGATTTCGCCCGCGCCGCGCCATTTCCGGTAACGGTACACACCAATGTCGTCAGCGGCGGCTATGGCCAGAACTTTGTCGATACCGCACGACGCTGCTCAGGAGACTGGATCGCCTTTTGCGACCAGGATGACGTCTGGCTGCCTAACAAACTGCAACGCATTGCAGCAGCGATCGAAACCGTCGCGGCCGATTGTCACTTGCTGTTCCACGCCGTCGATGTCGTTGACGAGCATCTCAGCCCGCTCGGCCGCCGCGTCCCCGCCCGTCCCCGCTCCACGACTCATCCGCTGCAATCACACCCTTTATTCTGGTCACACCTCGGGTTTGCGGAGGTGATTAGCCGGCGGCTTGCGACGGCACTCGATCCCGACGTGCGCGCGCCGACCCCTTATGCCGACGACGGCGTTTATCCTCACGATAGCTGGTATGCGCTGGCCGGGCAGATGCTGGGACCTACAGTGGAAATGGCCGATTCGTTGGCGCTCTATCGACGTCATGGAGGCACCACGAGCAACGCTTCCAAAACCAAGGACGGGAGCCGCCTCGCTGCAGTGATGGCAACAGGTGCGCCCGATTATGAGCGGCTTGAGCGCATCAGCTTTGAGGCGGCCGCCGTCCTTGATCATCAAGCGCATCACGTCGCCGATCCGATTTGGTCTGATCGCCTAAGACAAGGACGGGACCGGTTCACGGCTGTGGCGGTCGCATATCGTCGCCGGACGCTGCTCCACTCACACCACGCGCTGCGGCGTCGGCTTGGCGCCTTTGCTGCTCTCCTGTTTTATCCAGGTTACTTTGGCCAGGGGCCCTCTTCTTTCGGGCTGCGCGCGGTCGCTAAGGATGGGGCCGTGCTGGCGGCGCACTTATTCCTAGGCCCGCGAACTACACCCTGCGATTCTGGCGCATGACGAGTTTGCGATTGTCCATTGCGATGGCGACCTACAACGGCATGCCCTATCTGACCGAGCAACTCGAAAGCCTCGCTCGCCAGTCGCGTTTGCCCGACGAGTTGATCATCTGCGACGAAGCCAGCAGCGACGGGACAGTGAAGGCCATCGAGATATTCGCGGCCTCGGCCCCGTTTCCGGTCAGATTCCATGCCAACCCCAAACGCCTGGGCCTGATCCGGAATTTCGAAAAAGCGGCAACCCTATCTACGGGCGACATCATCTTTTTCTGCGATCAGGATGATGTCTGGTTGCCGGAAAAGCTGGCGGAGATGGAGCAACAATTTGTTGCGAACCCCAATGCACAGGTTATCCTCAATGACGCGGCTTTGACGCGCGCCGACCTTAGCGAGGGCGGCAGGACACAATATGGCAACATATTGCACATGAGGATGCCGCCGTCGCGCTTTGTGACCGGCTGCTGCTCGGCTCACCGGCGGTCGTTTCATGACCTTGTCTTTCCGACGCCCGAAGGGGCGCCAATCCATGATTTATGGCTCAATGGAATGGCCCATTTCATCGGTTGCTCGTCAATCCATCCTCGCGTCCTTCAGCTTTATCGGCGCCACGGCGCCAACGAATCCGAATGGAGCCTCAGCGACCCTGCCGGAGTGACGCGCTCTGCCGCGTTGCGCGAGCACGGGCTCGAAGACGCGCGCGTAGGCTGGCAAGGCTGGGCGAACTTGCTGACCTTGTTTATCGACCGGGTAAGTCATCGGCGCGACATCGCCGCACGGTTCGTTCCCTCCGGCGACGTTGAGGCTGCGCTTGACCGAATAAGGTTGCAGCGTGCGCGCCTTGAGCGGCGGATCACGCTGGGAGGCGTTCCGCGCTGGCGCCGGGCGTTGCCCGTGCTGCGGTTTCAGTTGGGCGGAGGCTATCGCGATGCGTCGGGCTGGCTGAGCGCGGTCAAGGACATGGTGCGACCATGATCAGACCACATTCAGGCGCCTCAACACTTCGCCTTTCGATCGCAATGGCGACTTATGATGGTGCCGGCTATCTTGGCGAGCAGCTCGCCAGCCTGGCCGCGCAGACCCGCCTGCCCGACGAACTCGTCGTTTGCGATGATGGCTCGAGCGATGCGACCGTCGCGCTGATCGAAAGCTTTGCCGCCTCCGCGCCCTTTACCGTCCGCATCGAGGTCAACACGCCTCGCCTTGGCGTCAACGCCAATTTCGAGAAAGCGGCGCGGCTATGCTTGGGCGACATCGTCTTCCTGTGCGACCAGGACGACGTCTGGTATCCCGGCAAACTCGCTGAGATCGAACGGCTGTTTGACGACCGGCCCGAAACGATGGTGATCCTCAACGACGCTGCGCTGGTCAACGAGACGCTCGAGGATAGCGGTCTGACCCAACTCGGCACCGTCCGCCGTTCGGGATATGATGATAACGCCTTCAACTTCGGCTGCTGCTCGGCGCACCGCAAGGCGTGGCAGGACGTGGTTTTCCCGACGCCCGCCGATGCCGATTATCATGACAAGTGGATCAACGGCTTGGCGCATGCCGTGGGCGCCGCATGGGTCACCGACCTTACGCTCCAGGCCTATCGGCGGCATGGAGACAATGTTACCCACTGGATCCTCAGCGACCCGGCTGGGGCCAGCCGCTGGCACCTCATGCGCGACGCGGGGCTTAGGGATGGCAAGCCGAACTGGCGCAAGAATTTGATGATCCTCGACCTGATGCTCGACCGGCTAAAAGAGCGCCACTCCAAGCTCGAAGCGCTGTTGCCGAATGCCAATCTGGCCGAAATGCTGCGGCACCTTGAATTGACGCGCAATCGGCTCGATCAGCGCGTTGCTCTCTGCTCGCTTCCCCGTTATCGGCGCCCGTTTCCGATCGCGCGCCACTGGCTGAACGACGGCTATGCCGCCAATGCGGGTTGGAAGAGCGCCGTCAAGGATCTCCTCCGCCCGTGACCGCCGCGCGCGTATTGCACCTCACCTACGGGCTCGATTTCGGGGGCGTGGAAAGCCATTTGCGGCTGATCGGTGAGCTAACCGGCAAGCATTTCGAGCATCATTTCGCAGCGATCCATTGCGGCGGGGCGACAGAGCGCGCGATGCGCGCCACCGGAATGCCGGTGACCGTCGTCGGGATCGATCCGCACGCGCATCCGCTGCGCGCGGTGGCCGGAGTGCGAACGATGCTGCGCGCGCTCCGCCCCACAATCTTTCACTCGCATGGCGCCGAAGGCAATCTGTTCGGGCTCACCGCCGCCGCGCTGGCACGGGTGCCGGTGCGGATCGGAGAGGAGATCGGAATGCCAGCGCATGGCCTGCGCGCGAGGCTGGCGTATCGCACCGCTTATTTTGCCGCGCATCGCGTGATCGGCGTCGCCGACGCGGTCCGCGACTGGCTGGTCGAGAGTGGCGAGGTCCCCGCCGCCAAGACGGTTCGCCTCTACAATCCGGCGCGCCTCCCCACGGTCAGGGCGGCGCCGCGCCGGCCCGGCGAACCGCTGCGCATCGTCTATGTCGGGCGGCTCGACCCGGTCAAGAATCCGCTCGCGCTGGTCCGCGCTGTCGCCGACCTGCGCGACGCTGGCGTCGCTTGCGAGCTGGCGTTGCTGGGCGAAGGCACCGAGCGGCCGATCCTCGAACGGCTGATTGCCGGGCGCGGTGTCGGCGATGCGGTCCAGCTGCTTGGCTTCGTCCCCACCCCGTCGGAAATCCTCGCGCACAGCCATTTGCTCGTCCAACCGTCGCTCAGCGAGGGTCTCAGCCTTGCCCTGGTCGAGGCGATGGGGTGCGCGCTGCCGGTCATTTCGAGCCGCGTCGGCGGCTCTCCCGAAGTGATCGACCACGGCCGCACCGGCTGGCTGCTGCGTTCCCCGGAGCCGAACGACATCGCCGCCGCGATTCGCGTCGCGGCCGCGCTTCCCGGCGACGAACTTGCCGTGATCGGGCGCGCGGCACGGCGCTCGGTCGAGCAACGCTTCGACCCGGCGCGCTACGTCGTCGAGCTCGAATCGCTCTACCAGTCGCTGATCGACGCGCGCGCATGACGCACTTGCTTTTCCTGAGCTGGGACGGGCCGCAGGTCAGCTATGTCGAAAGCCTGTTCGCGCCGATCTTTCACGGGCTGCGACGGCACGGCATCGAGACCGACATCCTTCAATTCCGCTGGGGCGACCCCGCCAGGACCGCCGCGGTCGCCGCGCGCTGCGCTGCACTTGACATCGGCTATACCTCAATCCCCGTCCCCCGCCGCTTCGGCAGGCCCGGGGCGATGGCCGCCGCACTGGGCGGTATGCGCGAAATTCGAAGAGCAATCGCGCGCACCAAACCCGACATCATCATGCCGCGCAGCCATATGCCCGCGCTCGCCCTGCTTGCCGCGAACCCCTCGCCGCGCATCCCGATCCTGTTCGACGCCGACGGGCTCCCCGCCGACGAACGGGTCGACTTTGCCGGCCTGTCGCGCAGCAGCATCACCTATCGGCTGCTGATTAGGATCGAGAGAGCAATGCTGCGCCGTTCGGCGGGCGTGCTGGTCCGCTCGGCCGCCGCCGCCGACATCCTCGCCGACCGCGCGCAAATCGATCGATCGCGCTTCACCGTCGTCGCCAATGGCCGCGACGAGGAATTGTTCAACCCAGGAAGCGAAGCGCAGCGCCAAGCGATACGCAAACGCCTGGGGATCGCCAGCAACGCGCCGCTGCTCGTCTATGCGGGATCGGTCGGGGCGCAATATCGCTTCGACCTCGTCGCGCAGACCGCCGCCGCGGTACGCCGCCATCGCGCCGACGCGCGGCTGTTGGTGTTGACCGCATCGACCGACGAGGCGCTCGCCGCACTCGCTGGCGAGGATGCGGGGGTGCTCGATATGGCAATCATCCGCTCGGCACCTCCCGACCAGGTTCCGGCCTTCCTCGCCGCGGCCGATGTCGGACTCGCCTTTCGCCAGCGTAGCTTCTCAACCCAAGCGATCGCCCCGATCAAGCTCGGCGAATATCTGCTGTGCGGCCTGGCCGTGGTGGGAACGGCCGGCGTAGGCGACACCATCGCGGCGTCGGAAGCCGGGTTGTTCTACGACGATTCGCACGGTCCCGAAGAAACAGCCCGCTGGATCGTCGACCATGTCCTCGCCAATCGTGGAGCGGTTCGAACAAGCGCGCTCGCCGTCGGCTCGGGAA
>JBKJTQ010000275.1:0-2592 GCA_046589895.1 Sphingomicrobium sp. | reverse complement strand
AGGTCCGCATCAAGGACAATGCTCCGGCGTTCGAGATCAGCCCGGCGCCGCCCAAGGTCAGCAAGGGCCGCGGATCCGGCAAGGACAAGAAGCTGCCCAAGAAAGAAACGAGCAAGGCGAAGTGATCACTCGCGCCCGATGACCTTGATCGCCACCGTCGCGCCGGACGATGCCGGGGAGCCATTACGCTCGCTCTACGCCCGCGTCGCCGGGCCCGGAGGCGCGGTCGATAACATCCTGTTGGCTCACAGCCTGCGCCCGCACACGCTCGAAGGGCATATGGCGCTGTACAAGGCGGTCCTCCACCATCGTGGCAACGCCTTGCCCAAATATTTCCTCGAAAGCATCGGCGTGCTGGTCAGCGCAATCAATCGTTGCGATTATTGCGTTGTGCACCATCTTGCCGGCCTCAAGCGATTATTGGCGCGGGACCCGGAGCGTTTTGCGAAAATTTCGGACGTTGTCGCCCGGTCGGGGGAGTCCTTCGCGAACATCGTCCCGGCCCTGCAGGAGGTGTTTGACCCGCCGCAAATTGCCGCGTTGCGCTATGCGGCCCTGCTTACCCGCAATCCTGCGCCGATCGCGGCAGGATTGCGGGTAAGCAGGGCCGCAATCCTGCGGCGATCGGCGCCGGCGACGTCGCCGCGCTTCGCGACGCGGGCCTGTCCGACGGCGAGATTTTGGAAATTAATCAGGTCGCGGCCTATTTCGCTTATGCCAACCGCACCGTCCTCGGCCTCGGCTGTGACACGGATGGTGAGGAGCTTGGCCTGTCGCCGGGCGACGGCGACGATCCTGACAATTGGGCACACGGCTGACGCGGCCTCCGGCCCTTTAATTTGAACTCACGCGCCATAATGTCGGCTTCGGTGAAGCTGTTCGAGCCACATCGTCCGTCGGATGGTCTGTTCGACGCGGCAACCTACGTAGATCACGGGCGCGATAGTTCCCCCCCGAAATTTGGCGGCTTGCATGTGGCAGAATGGATCGCGTGCAGCGACCCATTTCCGTTGCGCTGCTATCAACCGCTCACGAAATTGTGGGGCAATTCGAGCGAGCGTTGTCGGCCAAGTCCGATTAAGCCTTTTATCCTGTCGCGCGAATTCAGCGACGAAGCAGGCTTCATTCGCTTGCGTCGAGACCGCACGAGTTTGGCACGCCTTCCATCGCCCAGTGTAACGGCCTTCAACCAGGTGATCGCGCGGCCCTTCTTCCGGCGTGGCCACAAACCTGTAGCCGAAAGGACCGGGCTGAACGGCATGAGCTGGCATCCCCGTAAGCAGGCCCATGGAGGCTACGGCTAACAATCGGCTCCAAACGCGAAAAGCTCGTCCCATCCCTGTCTCCCTTGGGTGCTTACGTATAAGAGGCATAAGGCAATGTAACGTTACGCCTCAATCGCTCCGCAACCGTAGTTGCCAGAACCAATAAACGCTAAGTCAATTCAATCGACGAATGGCGGGCAAGCCCCTGCTAAAATCACGCCAGGCAATTGATCCGGGGCCGTGATTGGCGCAGTCAGTGATGGACCCTTTCTTGACGAGGTATCCATGAAGCACCGCTTGCTGACCGCCGCCGCCTTGTTCGTCCCCGCCTTCGCTTCCGCCCAGTCGGCACCCCGGTTCGATCCGGCGCGGCTGTCTCGCCACGTCCAGACTTTGTCGTCCGACGCCTATGAAGGGCGCGCTCCGGCGACGCGCGGCGAGAAAATGACGATCGACTATCTGGTGCGCGAGCTTCGCGCGGCGGGAGTTCAGCCGGGCGGCGACCTCGTCAACGGCAAGCGCCTATGGACCCAGGCGGTGCCGTTGCTCAAGTCGGACATTGTTGGCGCGCCGTCGCTGACGCTGAGGACCGCCGCGGGCACGCGATCGCTTGCCCAGGGCGAGCAGATATCGGTGCGCGCGCCGATGAACGGGGCCAGGAACGTCGCGCTCGCCAGCGCCCCGCTCGTCTTTCTGGGCTATGGCGTAACCGCGCCCGAACGCGGCTGGGACGATTATAAGGGCGTCGACGTGCGCGGCAAAATTATCGTAATCCTCATCAACGATCCCGATATCGAGGGCGGCGAAGGCGATTTCGGCGGCAAGTCGATGACCTATTATGGCCGCTGGACCTACAAATTCGAAGAAGCCGCCAAGCGCGGCGCGGCAGGCGTGATGATCGTCCATGAAACCGGGCCTGCCTCCTACGGCTGGGCGACGGTCAAGAATAGCAACACCAACACCATGTTCGACATCGTCCGCCAGAAGCCGGCCTCGGCGCACACCGCATTCGAAAGCTGGATCCAGCGCGACACGGCGGTCGAGCTGTTCCGCGCCGCGGGCCTCGACTTTGAGGCGGCCAAGGCCGCGGCAAAGCGCAAGAACTTCCGTCCGATCGAGCTCAAGGCGAGCCTCGACGCAAATTATGGGGCGACCACGTCGGTCATCACATCGTACAATGTCGCCGGCATCCTTCCCGGCACGAAACGCCCGGACGAGACGGTCATCTACACCGCGCACCACGACCACCTGGGGATCGGCGCCGCCGACGCCAACGGCGACCGCATCTTCAATGGTGCGATCGACAATGCCACCGGCATCGCGCAGC
>JBKJTQ010000269.1:0-3930 GCA_046589895.1 Sphingomicrobium sp. | reverse complement strand
ATCATCGCGGTGATCATGCCCGACCTCGAAAAAGGCGCGGCGATGTGGGACGCACTGCTTCGCGAGGTCGGGCATGATCACCGCGATGATCGCCGATTGGGGAGTTTCGGTTCCGAGGGTGAAGCCGAGCACCTTGAGTCCGGCGTGAAGCTTCTGGCTATTTTCCCATAGATGCGCGCGCTTGGCGGCGCCGTGCATCAGTTTCCCGATCGAGGTCGCGGCGGTTGCGACGACCGAGGGCGGGAGCGAGGCGGTAAAGACGTAGGGGCGGCAGACGAGGCGCAAAATCTCGAACTTTGGATGGTTGGAGACGCAGAAACCCCCGACCGTGCCGACCGATTTGGAGAAAGTGCCGATGATGAAATCGATGTCGTCAATCACCCCCTGCGCTTCGGCAACGCCGCGCCCGTGCTCGCCGATGAAGCCCATCGAATGAGCTTCGTCGACCAGCACCATCGCACCCGCCGCCTTGGCGACCGCGACCATTTCCTTGAGCGGGGCGATATCGCCGAGCATCGAATATACGCCTTCGAGCACGACCAACGTCTTGGCGCCCTCAGGGATGCGCTTGAGGCGCTTTTCGAGCGCTTCGACGTCATTGTGGCGGAACGGGACGATGTTCGCATTGCCGAGCGCGCAGCCATCATAGATTGAGGCATGACTGTCGATGTCGAGAACGATATAGTCGTCCTTGCCCGCGATCGTCGAAATAATCCCTAAATTGGCCTGGTAACCGGTCGAAAAGACCATCGCATGGTCCATCGCATAGAATTTGCGAAGCGCCTCCTCGCACTCCCGGTGGCCCTGATAGGTGCCGTTGAGCACGCGGCTCCCGGTCGTCCCCGAGCCATAGTCGTCGAGCGCCTTCTTGCCCGCCGCAATGACGTCGGGGTCGAACGTCATTCCCATATAATTATAGGTGCCCAGCAGGATCGTGCGCTTGCCGTTGCAGATCGCCACGGTCGGACTTTCTACGCGCTCCATCACGAGGTTGAATGGGTCAGTGAGGCCAGTCGAGAGGAGATTTTCGCGTTGCTCGATTAGCGCGTCAAACTTCGAAAACAAGTCGCTCACGCGGCGAGCTTCTCGACCGCATCGACCAATTGGCCGACATTTTCGATTTCGGCCTGCTGGTTCATAGTGATGAGGATGTCGAATTCATCTTCGATCGTGGCCACGAAATCGAGCACCGTGAGGCTGTCCCATTCAAGGTCCTGCGCAAACCGGGTGGCATCGCTCACCGCCACCCCCTTCTTGTTATACGGTTCGATTAGGGCTTTCACCCGGGCGTCGGTTTGAGGTCTGTCGGTCATGCGCAAAAATCCTAATCTTGAGCCGCGGCTTAAGCAATCGAATGGGGCGCAAAGAGGGCGGGGGCTTGCGTTCGAGCGCGAAGCGGGCTGTCATGCGCGGCAAAGTCAGGGGGTTGATGATGGACCGCAAAAAGCTCCAGCCGGGCGATCCGGATTATAGTTTTCCCAAGGAAGTGCACAACCTCCTCGCCCTCGCCAACACCACCAACATTACGCTGTCCGGAATGGCCGATACCAAGGCGTCAATCCTGATGGGCGCAAGCTTCGTCGTCTTCTCAATGTCGATCGGCGACATCGGCGAGGGCAAGGCGACACTGCCATTGCTGGTGCTGACGATGTTTTCGTTCATCGCCACGGTACTTGGTGTGCTCACCGTCCGCCCCAACCGCATGGTCAAGGCGAAGGTCCCCGCCGACAAGGTCAACATCCTGTTCTTCGGAAGTTATGTGAACGCGCCGCGAGAGGAATTTGTCGACGAGGTGATCAAGGTGCTGTCGAGCGAGGAAGAGACGTACCGGCGCCTCGCGCGCGACCTGTGGGACCACGGCCATGTGTTGCGCGACGACAAGTTCCGCTGGCTTTACTGGAGCTTTACCTGGTTCTTGGTCGGAATGTTGATTACTGCGATCGCCGTCGTCACCTCGTTGATGGCGCGCTAGAGCCAGCGCTGGGCTTCATACCAGCGCATGGTCGCGGCGAGCCCCTGTTCGGTCTCGATCCGCGGCTGCCACAAACGCGCAGGCGCAGCGCGATCGGGCGAGACGGTCCAGTCGGGGTGGCAGAAATAGGCGGCGCGGTCGCGGGTCAGTTTGGCATGGTGCCCGCGGACCAAAGTATCGGCGCGCGCGATGAGCCCGATCAAGGCACGCGGGGCCGAGAATGTGCGGACCCTTCGCCCGACCGCGCGGCCGAGCGCGTGCCCGAATTCAACATGGGTCCAGCCGCCGGGGCGACCATCGTCGGGTTCGATCAACAGGGCGGCGTCGCTCGCCGCGAGGTCGAGCAACAGCTGGGCGAGATCGTCGACGTGAACCAGCGACAGCTTGCCCGCGGGCGGAAGGACGACCACCCCGCGCTTGGCCATCCTGAACAGCTCGAGCGTCTCGCGGTCGCCGGGGCCGTAGACCGCCGGGGGCCGGACGATCGCACTCGACAGCCGCGATGCGCTGACCAGCGCCTCGGACCGCGCCTTGCTCGCACCGTAGAGCGACAGCAACGGCTCGCGCGCGGCGAGCGAACTGACATGAACGAAACGCTTGATCCCGGCGTGCTCGGCCGCAGCGAGCATCGCCGCGGTTCCCGAGACATTGCCCGCCTTGAACCCCGCCGCGTCATAAGCATTGATCACCCCCGCGACGTGGATCACCGCGCCGGAACCGTCGACCAGCTTCGCGAGCGCGCCATGATCGTCGAGCGCGCCTTCGATCCAAGTCAGTCCGCCGCGCGCCGGCTGGGGACGGCGGGTGAGGGCGCGAACAGGATGGCCTGCCGCAAGCGCGAGGTCGAGCAGATGCGCGCCGACGAAACCGGTCGCGCCGGTCACCGCGAGGGTCAGAGCGGTGACCATGGCTCGTCGTCGAGTTGTTCGGTCTCACTCGCTTTCTCGCCCCCGACGGTGTCGAGGATCGTGTCGAGCATGGGCTCGAGCCCGCCTCCGGTCGCGGCCGAGACGACGAATGGCTCTACCCCGGCGGCCTTTGCGAGCTTTTTGGCGAGTTTGGCAATGTTCTTGGCCTCGACAAGGTCGGCACGCGACAGAACGAGCACCTCGGGCTTGTCCTCAAGCCCGGCGCCATAAGCGGCAAGCTCGCCGCGAACGACGCGATACGCCTCGATCGGATCCTCGCCCGCGGCATCGACCAGGTGGAGAAGGACGCGCGTGCGCTCGACATGGCCAAGGAAGCGATCGCCGATCCCCGCGCCTTCGGCGGCGCCCTCGATCAGCCCGGGGATGTCGGCGAGCACGAACTCGCGGCCCTTGTGGCGGACGACGCCCAATTGCGGGCGCAATGTGGTGAAAGGATATTCGCCGACCTTGGCGACGGCATTGGTGGTGCGGTTGAGTAAGGTCGACTTGCCGGCATTCGGAAGGCCGACCAGTCCTGCGTCGGCGAGCAGCTTCAACCGCAGCCAGACATACATTTCCTCGCCCGGCCAACCGGTGCCATGCTGGCGCGGAGCGCGGTTGGTCGAGGTTTTGTAGCTGGCATTGCCGCGGCCGCCCATGCCGCCTTCCATGAACACCAGCCGCTGGCCCTCGGTGGTGAGGTCGGCGATCAGGGTGCGCTCTTCATCATCGGCCAGGATCTGGGTTCCGACGGGAACCTTGATGACCAGGTCTTCGCCGCCCGCGCCGGTGCGATCGCGGCCCATGCCGCCCTTGCCGCGCGGCGCCTTGAAATGCTGGGTATAGCGAAAGTCGATCAGGGTATTGAGGCCCTGGACCGCCTCGAAGATGATGTCGCCGCCCTTGCCGCCATTGCCGCCGTCGGGGCCGCCGTACTGGATATATTTCTCGCGGCGGAACGACACGGCGCCGCCGCCGCCCGCGCCGGACCTGACGAAAATCTTGGCCTGATCGAGAAAATGCATGGGCGGGCGTTTAGGCCAAGCGGCG
>JBKJTQ010000259.1:0-4537 GCA_046589895.1 Sphingomicrobium sp. | reverse complement strand
GCCGCGACGAACGCCGAGTTGACAAGCCCAAGCCCGAGGTCGGGCCCGCGATACCACATCGGAAATGGCGCGGCCTCGATCAACTGGGTCAGGGCGTCAAGCGCGCTCTCGGTCTGCCCGAGCCGGCGCGACAGATTGGCTCGTTCGGCCTCGGCATCGCTAATATCGAAAAACCACAGCAGCATCGTGCCATGCGGTTCGGGCGGCGGCGCCGGCGCACCTTGCACTTCGACGACCCGGTTCGAGGCTGCAAGACGGACCATGCGGCGCAAGGGTTTGGCACTGAGGGTCGCACTTTTTACGTCGGCCTTGAGGGCGTCGAGATCGTCAGCCAGCAGCCCATTCTCCTCGCCGCTTAGCTGATCGATGTGTGTGGGAGGCTCCGCAAAGCCCAGATCGCGCTGGAGGATCGTATCGATATCGATACCGCCGTCGGGGCGAACGACGAGCGGGCGCGCCGGGACGGCTTCAAGCAAGGAGCGCAACCGCCGCGCGGCGTCGATCACCTTTTGGGCGCGGCGAATGCGACGCGCAGCCAAAATCGCCAACACCGCGGCGATGGCGAGCCATAGTGAAGCGACGACGACGATCGCCGTGACAACTTCGGGATCTGCGGTCATGCGGTCGCGGCGCCAATGCTCATGGCCATGCCATAGGCGGCGCTTACGCCGCGCGAAAGGGCCGGAAGGACGACCAGCCGGCACAATGAAAAGGACGCCATGTTGGTGATTCCGTTCGAGCAAACCTAGTCGTCAGCGCGCAAAGTGTGACCGCGAAGTGACAGTTCCTCATAAAGGACTGCGCCGTGCAAAGGGCGCTTGAATGTCAGTTCCAAATTGTCGACGATTGATAATATTTTTAGCTTGGGAATCAATTAGATGAATAATAATATTAAGTTGATGGGCGCCACCGCATTGCAGTCGATCCTTGCAGTTGGCGCATTTGGTTTTGCACAAGTGGCCTACGCACAAGACGCGACGACGGCACCCGTGTCCGCCGGTCAGGCGCCAACGACGACTGAAGAAACGCCGGTCGACCCGTGTATCGCTAACCCGCGCGCTGACGGATGCGTCACGATCACCGTCACCGGTTCGCGTATCCGTCGCCCCAATCTAGCATCGGTCGTCCCGATTACCTCGGTCGGCCCGCAGGACTTGACGTCGCGCGGCGAAGTTTCGCTGGGTGACGCGCTCAATGATCTCCCGGCGCTACGCTCAACCTTCAGCCAAGCCAACTCGATCAATTCGATTGGCACCGCGGGTCTTAGCATCCTCGATCTTCGCGGCCTCGGCACCACGCGCACGCTCGTGCTCGTTAACGGCCGCCGCCATGTGACGGCGCAGCCGGGCAACTTCAACGTCGACGTTAACACCATTCCGGTCGATCTGCTCGAGCGCGTCGATGTCGTCACTGGCGGCAATTCGGCGATCTATGGGTCGGACGCGGTCGCGGGCGTGGTCAACTTCATTTTGCGCAAAGACTATGATGGCGCCAAGATCCGTGCCCAGGCCGGCATCTCCAAATATGGCGACCGCGCGAACAAGTTCATTAGCGGCATCGCGGGCAAGAATTTCCTCGACGGCCGACTGAACGTCACCGTCCATGCCGAGTATGCGAAGAGCGATCCAGTATTTTACAGTGATCGCGACTATCTGGGCGCCTTCACTGGTCCGTCGGGCTTCATCACTTCGCAGATTTCCAACGCGCCGAACCGCAACTTCGATGGCATTCCAAACACCATATTTTACGATAATCAGGGCGGTAGCGTTCCGGGGATAACCGCCGGAAACTATTCAACCGGTGGCTATGTCCCAACGGTGTGCCCCGCGGCCACGACAACCAACGCCGCGACCGTCGCCGCCACGTGCACCGGCGAACTGACGCCGACCAATGGTCGTATTGCGCGCAATTATGCTTTCCTTCCCGATGGCACGCTGGTGGCCGATGTGCCCTTCATGGACAATCGCCGCATCGGTGGTGGCGTGTTTGGTGGACTGAGCTCCACCTTTCAAGAAGACGCGATGCTTCTCCCGGGCCTCGATCGCATCGTGGAAACATCTTCCTCAATGCCGACATTTCGGAAGCTTTCCAGCCGTTCTTCGAAGGCAAGTTCGTTCGGGTTAACGCGACCCAGCAATCAAGTGTGCCATCATTTACCGCGGGATCGCTCAGTTCGACATTCAGGACCAATAATGCATTTCTCAGCCCCCAAGCGCGGGCGCAGCTCGTTACGTTGTTCGGACCGACCGCGCCCACCTTCTCCTTCAATCGCGTGAACAATGACCTTGGCACCCGTGCCGAGGATCACGAACGCAACACCTATCGCTTGGTTGGCGGTGTCCGAGGTGACATCAGCACAAAGGGTAACCTGCGCTACGAACTCGCGCTCAATTATGGTCATACCAAGACCTATTATGAGACCGGCGGCAACGTGAACCTCGCTCGGTTCAACAATGCGGCGGATGCAGTCCGCAACTCTGCAGGGCAAATCGTTTGCTTCATAAACACGCCGCAGGATGTGTTCCTCCGGCCCGACCCGCGCGCCGGGCAGATCAACACCACCAACGACGATCCGGCATGCGTCCCGATCAACCTGTTCGGTGCAGGCGCTTCGTCGCAAGAGGCGCGGGATTATGTGAAGGCTGTCTCGATACGCAAGCAGACGGCGTCGCAGCTCAACGCGGTCGGTTTCGTCTCGGGCGATTCGCAAGGATTTTTTGAGCTTCCCGGCGGCCCGGTCGGCTTTGCGCTCGGTGGCGAATATCGCCGCGAGAAAGCGACTTCGGTCTATGATGAGGCGACCCAACGCGGCGAGACCTTCCTCAACGCGTTCCAGCCGTTCCTCCCGCCGACTTTTTCGGTCAAGGAGGCGTTCGGCGAACTTCGCCTGCCAATCGTCAAAGACATTTTCCTGCTCAACGAACTGACGGTCGAGGCTGCCGCCCGCTATTCGAAGTATCGCGACAAGAAGGGCGTCTGGGCCTATAACGCGGGTCTGATCTACTCGCCGTTCGATGGCCTGCGGATGCGTGGGGGCGTTGCCCGCGCAGTGCGCGCACCGAACCTTAGCGACCAGTTCGCGTCGCGGGCCGAAACCTTCGCCAATAGCTTCACCGATCCGTGCGACCAGCCCGGCGGCACCAACGTGGGGAACAACATCACCTCCGATCCGAATCGCGTGGCTAATTGCGCGGCAGCGGGGGTTCCGACCACAGTTACTTACCAGGACTCGGCCGGCCGGACGATAACCCGCCCTTTCACCAATCGACCGGGTTCAGGGATTTCTGGAGTAAACCAAGGTAACGCGGCCCTCATTCCAGAAACGAGCAAGAGCTATACCGTCGGCGCGGTCATTCAGCCGCCTTTCCTTCCGGGGTTTGCGCTGACGATCGATTATTTCAACATCAAGGTGAAGAAGGTTATCTCGGGCCTGACGGGTCAGGCGATCATCAACCGCTGCTATGACGATCCAACCGGGATCGCCAACGAATTCTGCGCGCTGATCTTCCGTCGCATGACCACCGATCCGATCACCAATGGGACGTTCGCCGGCCAGGTCAATCGTCGTCTCGCCCATCGCCTTCAGGACAACTCCCCGCGTTCGGGTGAAGGTATCAGCTTCATCCACCAACCCTTCAATTTCTCAGCGCTGGTCCGCCGTGGAGTCGACTTCGATGCAAGCTATCGCCGCGATGTTTTCAACAACGCGCTTACTCTTCGGGGCATCGTCAGTTACCTCATCAAGAGCGAGAACTTCAGCTATCTGACTCAGCCCGACCGTTCGGACCGGATCCACGGCACGTTCGGTGACCCGCGCTGGGCGGCGTCGTGGAACGCCAATTATGACCTTGGTCAGGTCGACTTGACCTACGGCGGCACGTTCGTCGGGAAGCAGACCCTGCTGTCGTACGAAACGCAGTTCGAACATCAGGGTCGCGGTCCGACCAACCCCGATGCGCGGCCATTCCGTTACTATCCGAGCCAGGTTGTGCACAATGCGCGGATCAATTTCGAGCCGACCAGCAAATATCGTTTCTACACCGGTGTCGACAACGTCACCAACGAACTGCCCCCGCTCGACCTTAACGGAAACGAAGGCGGAAGCCCATTCGGCCCGACCGGGCGCTATTTCTACGCCGGAGCGGAGATCCGCTTCTAGACGGATCGCCAAGCCTGCTGAAAAGGGTCGCCTTGGGGCGGCCCTTTTTTTTGCTTTCGCGGGTAAATCAGTGTCCTGCGCAAAAAAAAGGCCACCGCAGCTGACGCCGCGGTGGCCTTTTCGCGCCGTCGGGACAGGCGCTTAATAGCGGTAGTGGTCGGGCTTGAACGGGCCGGTCTGGGGCACGCCGATGTAGCTCGCCTGCTTGTCGCTCAACGTAGTAAGCTTGACCCCCAATTTCTCAAGGTGAAGCGCGGCGACTTTCTCGTCGAGATGCTTGGGCAGAACGTAGACGTCATTGCCATATTTGTCGCCGCCTTCCCACAGCTCGATCTGCGCGATCACCTGGTTGGTGAAGCTCGCCGACATGACGAAGCT
>JBKJTQ010000098.1:0-2960 GCA_046589895.1 Sphingomicrobium sp. | reverse complement strand
CGAAGACGATCGCCGCCGCCAGTGGCAATAAAGCGGTAGCCAGGCCATTGAGCGTGATCGCGACATTGATCTGGAGGAATTTCCGACGCCCCTGGAGCGTGCCCGCGAGCAGACTATAGGCGATCCCGAACGGCACAGCGGCGACGAGCAACCAGAAAGCGCTCGCGACCTCGCCTTGGAGTGATGAATTGTCGACGCCAAACCTCGGCAGGCCAAAGCGCAGCGCGGGGTAAGCGATGACGATGGCGAGGAGGGCCAAACCCCCGCTGAGCATCGCGGCGGTCCAGAACAAACGATTGCGCGCTTCGGGGGGTGCATCGTCGAGCGTTGCCAGCCGCTGGGCGAGGGCACGGCCGAGCCCGAAATCGAACAGGTTGAAGTAGCCGACCAGCAGCCAGCAAATGGCAAGAATTCCATAGCGCTCGAGCCCGACTACCTCAAGGTAGATCGGGACCGTGACCAGCGACACGATGATCGGAACGACCGTGCCCGCCAGATTGTAGAGGCTATGGCGACCGACACTCATGCGCGGTCACGGGGCAAGACGTTCACGACCATAAGCGGCTGTACCCTGCCTTCTCAACTCACTGACACTCGAGGCCTCTAGAAACTGAGCCGCGATCGTGACCGCAAGCGCGATCGACTATCCTGCGGGGGCGAAAGACACTTGTTCCATCGCGGTCACTGCTCGTTTGCAGTGTCTGGCTACCCACGGAACGGCAAGGACGCGCATACCGGCGATCAGGAAAATTACAACCCTGGCGACGGGCGCGTCGTGCCGTTGCCGTCACAGCGACATTAATTCACTTTAGCGCGCGTCGGTCGCTTGGACATATTGCGCCTCACCAAAAAGGATCCAGGGCCCGTTGCCAGTCGGCGCTGCCAAAATCGCGGCGCAGATCGCCGCTGGCGAGCAACTCTTTCGGTGCCGCGGCGAGCTGGTCGGGTCGCTGTAGATTCACCAGCGACTCGGTTAGACCGTCGACGACGATCCCCGGGATGCCGCCGACCCGGCTCGCGATCACCGGGAGCCCGGCAAACATCGTTTCGACAAGATCAGTTCAAAGGCCTCGCTCGCGGGGACACGGACGAAGATGTCCAAGAGGTCGAAATAGGGGGTTGTATCGACCTGATAGCCCGCGAAGATGACTCTTCCGGCAATTCCCAACTCCTCGACCAGCCCGCGGAGCATTGGCTCGTCGGGGCCTTGGCCGATGTTCGTCACGCATTATCGAAAATCGTATGCGATGCTGCGAGTGTAAAGATCTTTGCATCACGTCTCCGAATACCGCATCAACCACTTTGGCGGATAGGTCGGGGCCGCGTTCAAATTTTTACAAATCTTACTAGGGAACTCAGTTTATGATTGCTGACCGTCTGGCGCAATTGAAGCTCCGACTGAAACCTCGGGATAAACTCCGTCGCATCTTGCCTGTCCTGGATTTGATTACCGCTGTTCCTACCGCTCTTGCCGCAGCCTATTTCTTTGCGCTGAAACGGCTTGGACTCAACGAGATGAAGCTCAATAAGCTGGCTTTGGAGAAAGTCGGCATTTGGCCTGTGAGGCGTCATTACTATGAACCTTATTTCGATAAGGGAATGCTGCTTCAGCCGCTCGATCAGCCTCGAGATCTGCCCGGGTTGGAACTGAGCACGGAAACGTCTCTCGGTCTCATCAGATACTTAGAACCCTACGCTTCGGAGCCGCTCACGGTAACTAACGGGAAGAGCCCCGTTTATCGTCACGACAACGGTAATTATGGCCTGCCTGACGCCGCCTTGCTCTATGGCATGATCAGGCATTTCAAGCCGCGTCGAATGATCGAGGTCGGAAGTGGCAATTCCACTCTAATTGCTCTTGCGGCGCTAAAACAGAATGAATTAGACGGTAGGCTGTGCGAACATCTTTGCATCGAACCCTATGAGATGCCTTGGTTGGAAGGTATCGGCTTGACTATTTTGCGAAAAAAGGTCGAAGACGTTGATCATATTTTGTTTGCGAATCTTGAAGCAGGCGACATTTTATTCGTTGATAACTCACATGTCATAAGGCCTCAAGGTGATGTTCTTACAATCGTTCAGCGCATACTTCCTCGATTGAAGATTGGAGTTGTTATCCACATCCATGATCTATTTTCACCGCGTGATTACCCAGAATCTTGGTTATTGCGTGACAGGACAATGTGGAATGAGCAATATCTCGTAGAGTCGTTTCTTACTCTCAATGATAAGTTTGAGGTATTGTTCGCTGCAAACCATATTTACGTCGACCATCGAAGTGAGTTCGACCATCTGAGACCAGAGCTGGCTGGCGCGGAGTGGCACGGTCCTACTGCATTCTGGATAAGGCGAACGAATTAAGCCAAAACGATTCCCAACTTGACGCTTCGGACGTCGAAAGTGGCCGTCGGGCGCCGGCATCCTCTCTGCCGCTATTAACCAAGAGAACTAGCGACGGTTGCTTGCCAAGCGATCTCGGAGAAGGGGGTGGTTCATTCCTTTGGCGGGGGCGTGTCTCCATTTTTAGATAGTCTATGACTCATGTGACTAGCCTAAACCGACACGAAGGCTTCGATTGGAAGAGTCGAGGCCCTTGGCCAAGGTGAGCCGCGTCTGCTCGACCCCGCCGAGGTGAACCGTCTCGATGACGTGGGCGATTCGGATCTTGCGGGGCATATAGGGCTTTCACTCTGTCGGTAGAGCGAGTGCCCGAGGAACGGTTTGCTCGCAAGGGCGGCAGCGCTCGACGCGACCCCGGCACACGACTAGAGCGGGCCGCGCCCGATATGCGGCAGGGAAGGTGCGTGGATGTGCGGATTTGCCGGCCTGATCGCGGCGCGCCGGGTTGAGCCCGAGCTGCTCGGTCGCATGGCCGAGGCAATCGCGCATCGCGGCCCCGACGATCAGGGCGTGTGGAGCGATCCCGAAGCGCGCATCGGGCTGGCTTCGCGCCGGCTGTC
>JBKJTQ010000046.1:0-6351 GCA_046589895.1 Sphingomicrobium sp. | reverse complement strand
GACCGCGGTCATCCCCATCGCGCCGAACAGATAGGGCAACAAGGCACCGAGCAGCAGCCCGACGATCACGTACGGGTTTTCAAGGCTGAAATCGACATCGAGGTTCGGGAAAAACTCCTTGAGGTCGGTCGTGTAGGCGGCGAACAGCACCAGCGCGGCGAGGCCTGCCGATCCGATCGCATAACCCTTGGTCACCGCCTTGGTGGTGTTGCCCACGGCGTCGAGCAGATCGGTCTTTTCGCGTACGCTGTCATCCAACCCCGCCATTTCGGCGATGCCGCCGGCGTTGTCGGTGACCGGACCGTAGGCGTCGAGCGCCACGACCATGCCGGCGAGCGCCAGCATCGCGGTTGCGGCATAAGCGATGCCCATCAGCCCGGCGAGCTGGTGGGCGATGATGATCCCGGCAACGATGACCAGCGTGGGCAGCGCGGTGGCCTCCATGCTGATCGCCAGGCCCTGGATCACATTGGTGCCGTGGCCGGTTTCCGAAGACTTTGCGATCGAACGCACCGGGCGATAATTGGTGCCGGTGTAATATTCGGTGATCCAGATGATCAGCCCGGTGATGACCAGGCCGAGCAACATGCACCAGTAAAGGTTGATGCCGGTAAAGCTGGTCTCACCCGCGCTGATCGGCGCATTGAGGTCGCCCAGCGCATATCGGGTGGCGAAGAAGATCGCGATGGCCGAGGTCACGGCGGTGACGCCGAAGCCTTTGTACATCGCGCCCATGATGTTGGTGCCTTTGCCGAGGCGGACGAAATAGGTGCCGAGGATCGAGGTGATGACGCACACGCCGCCGATCAGCAGCGGCAGGGTCATCAGCGCGAGCAGGCCGTCGCCGGCGTCTTTGACGAGCAGCGCGGTCAGCACCATCGTCGCACCGACCGTGACGACATAGGTTTCGAACAGATCGGCCGCCATGCCGGCGCAATCGCCGACATTGTCGCCGACGTTATCGGCGATGACCGCGGGGTTGCGGGGATCGTCCTCGGGGATTCCGGCCTCGACCTTGCCGACCAGGTCGGCGCCGACATCGGCGGCCTTGGTGAAAATGCCGCCACCCAGCCGCGCGAAGATCGAAATCAGCGACGCGCCGAAGGCGAGCGCAACCAGCGAGTCAGTGACGGGACGGCTGCCGGGGGCGTTGCCGGCGATCGCGACGAGATAATAAAAGAAACCCGCGATCGCGAGCAACGCGAGGCCAGCAACGAGCATGCCGGTGACTGCGCCCGCGCGGAACGCCATCGTCAGGCCCTGCTGGAGCCCGTCGCTCGCCGCCTGCGCGGTGCGGACATTGGCGCGAACCGAAATGTTCATTCCCACGAAGCCGGTCGCCCCCGACAGCAAGGAGCCGAGCACGAAGCCCGAGGCCGACAGCGGCCCGAGCAAGACGAATACGATCGCGGCGACGACCACGCCGACCACGGTGATCGTCATATATTGGCGGCGCAGATAGGCCGAGGCGCCTTCCTGGATCGCCGTAGCGACCTCGATCATGCGCTGATTGCCGGGCGAGGCGCGGAGCACCTGCTGGCTGGTGAGGATGCCGTAGAGCAGCGCAACGAAGCCGCAGCCGATCGCGATAAGTACCAAGTTCATGGTGATGAATTTCCCCAATTAACCGTGGAGCGAAGGGCAAGCGGACCTGCCCGGCGCTGGACGAACAAGGACGTGTAACGGGGATATCGGCGCTGGCAACCCGCTTTGGGTCAGGGCTTCAGGCGGCGTGGACGAGAATCGCGGCGATCATCCCCGAAGCAAGCCCTAGCGAAGCGATCAGCCAATGGCGCGGTCTAGTCGCAATGATGATGCTCATAGCCAAGGCGCTCCGGTAACGGCACCTCGCCCGCGGTGTCGGACAGGCTGATGCCGCCGCCGTCGGTGAGATGTCCGATCAGCGCCAACTTCGCCCCTTCCGGTAAACAAAGGCTTAAGCTGGGGTCAAAATCGGGCGCGAGCGCAGCGAGCAGGGCATAATCGTCGCCTCCTGTCGCCGCGAACAGGCGCGCGGCGCGGTTCTGGCCACGCTCGGCGATGAACGCGCGGGTCAGCGGGATCGTGTCGAGATCGACCGCCGCGCCGCACCCGCTCGCGCTGCACAACCGTGCGAGGTCCAGCAGCAAGCCGTCGGACACGTCCATCATCGCGCGGGCATGGGGAGCGAGCGCGCGCCCCGCCGCGAGCAAGGGGACGGGACGGCGATAGGCCTCAACCAGCACGCCTTCGCCGTGACGGTCGGCCTGCAATATGGCAAGCCCTGCCGCAGCGTCGCCGAGCGTGCCCACCAGCCACAGCCGGTCGCCGGGCCCGCCACCGGCGCGCGACGGGACGACCGCGCCGCCGCGCCCGATCGCGGTCAGTCCGAGCACGCGCGGGGCGTCGATCGGCAGCGCGATCGTGTCGCCCCCGACTAGCGGCAAGTGATACGCCTCGCACGCCTCTGCGACCCCGGCCAGGAACTCCTGCTCCCACGCACCGTCGCCCGCGATGGTTACGCTCATCAGCGCAGCGAGCGGCTCGGCGCCCTTGGCAGCAAGGTCGGACAGATTGACCGCGACCAGCTTCCACCCGACCGAGGCGGGGGGGTCGTGGGGCAAAAAATGGACCCCCTCGGCAATGCTGTCGTGGGTCAGCACGAGGTCGCCGAGCACCGCGGCATCGTCGGCCAGCCCGCGCGCGGCGGGGTGAGTCGCGACGGCTCGCAGCGCGGCGATGAAGTCGAGTTCGGCGATGCTCAACGCTCAGTCCTGCGCCGGCCGCGCGACCTTGGCGAGGGCGTCGAGCAGGCCGTTGACGAAGCCGGTTTCACGTTTGTCGTAGAAGGCGTGGGCGACATCGACATATTCGCTGATCACGCTCGCGACGGGAACATCGGGCCGCGCGAGCAATTCATAGGCACCGACGCGGAGCAAGGCCTTCATCGGCTTATCGAGTCGCGCCAGCGTCCAGCCATCGGCGAGGCGCGCGCTGATCAGTTCGTCGATCTCCGCTTGCCGCGCGGCGGTGCCGCCGACGAGGTCGTCGAAGAAGCTTTCCTCGGCCTCGACATAGGTCACGTCCCCGATCGTCGCGCCGAGGCGATGGGCGTGAAATTCGTGGATCAGGTGGGACGTAGGCGTCCCTTCCATCTCCTGTTGATAGAGCGCCTGCACGGCAGCGAGCCGGGCGGCGGAGCGCGAAGCCGATCGGGTCATGATGGCACGCGTGTAGCGGCTTGGGTCCCCGCAAGGAAAGGTGTGAGCGCGGCGGCGACCTGGTCGGGCGCCTGCCACGGCGCGAAATGGCCGACTCCGGGGAGCGGCACGACCTCGACATTGTCGCCGACCTCGCCGACGTCGTCGAACTGGATCGGGAGCAGCGCCTTGTCGTCGAGCCCCCACACGACCTGCACCGGGATCTTCAACTTAGGAACCCGGCGCGATACCCATGCGGGAAGCGCCACCTCCTCGCCCATTGCGGGGACGAGGATTTGCGACGCACGATACCAGTTGAGCATCGCGGTCAGCGCGCCGGGGCGGCTCCAATCGGCGATGCTCTGCGCGCGATCCTCGGGATCGATCGTCGCTAGATCAACATGGGTTTTGAAGCTTTTGTCGAAGAAAGCCGCGAGGCCCATCGCCTCGATTCGCTCCTCCATACGGGGATCGCGCAAGGCGCGGATATATTGCGAGGCGGCGCGCTGGGCCTGATCCTCGATGATCGAGCGCTGGAAGATTGCTGGGTGGGGCGAATTGATGATGGCGAGCCGCTCGATCCGCGGGCGTTCGCTAGTAGAGTTGGCGCGCAGTGCCGCTGCCCACGCTACCGCGCCGCCCCAATCATGTCCGACCAAGGCAAAGCAGTCGATCTCCAAAGCATCGGCGAGCGCGAACAGGTCGGCGACCAGCGTGTCGGTCGAATAAGCCGCGACCTCCTGCGGCCGGTCGCTCTGCCCGAAGCCGCGCAGGTCGGGCATGATCAGCCGGAAGCGATCGGCGAGCAGCGGCGCGAGCCTGGCCCAGGTGCGATGCGATTCGGGAAAGCCGTGGAGCAGGATCACCCGCGGCGCGTCCTCGGGGCCCGCCTCGACGACGTTCATCATGATCCCGGTGGTGAGCTGGACGAGGCGGGTCCGGGTCCAGCCCTCTCCCTTGGGAGATGGTTGGGTGAGGGTGATCGGGACTTCGGCCATCTCGCGTTCCTACTCTTCCTCACGCATCCGGCGCTGTGCGCCTCCCTATCACGGTTGCGGCGCGAGCGGACAGGGGGCAGCGAGCGGCCGCGAAAGGATCGAAAGATTCATAAAGATCAGCTGCCAGGGAAAAAAGTTCAGCCGGTCGAGCGCGCGGCGGCAAAGCCGAAATAGCGGTCGCGGCGCAGGCTGGCTAGCGCGCGGCTGCGGTCATCGTCCATCTCGTCTTGTTTATCGATACGCCATTGACGAGGGGTAAGGTCAGCTTGCAAGCCTTGACCTATCCAGACGGCATCGGGTGGAAAGCGGACGTTGCCGAGGATATGTAGAAGCGTATATCTGAGGAGAGGAAGCGGTTGCTTACGCCTCGCTGCGCCTTGCTCTTGGCATCGGGACTGACATTTTCGGCGATGGCCGGAGATGTCGCAGGGGTCACGCCTGCTTCTGGAGGAAAGCCAACCGCCGCTCCGATCTCAAAACTGCCCCCTCTTCCACCCGCAGTGATCGACAATACACTCGCCATTGGCGGAGACGACATTAACGCCCGCAAGGTTAGCACGCGCATGACTGTCGAGGTGCATGTGAATGGCCGGGGCCCTTATCGCTTCGTGGTCGACAGCGGCGCCGACAGTTCGGTCGTCGGCCTGCGCATCGCGCGCGAATTACAACTGCCGGCGGGCACTCGGGCAGTTTTGCACGGCACGACCGCCATCAGTTTGGTGGATCGCGTCATGGTCGACGAGCTGTCGCTCGGGCAAAGCACGATCAGGAACCTGGAGGTTCCCGCGTTGCTGGAGCGGGATTTGGGCGGCGATGGCATGATCGGAATCGACGCGCTGGTCGAGCAGCGCCTGATGATGGATTTCGAGAAGCGGGTGATCAAGGTCGAAGACGCGCGACAGCCCGCGAAAATGCTCCATGGCGAGATCGTGGTGACAGCGCGGCGCCGGCGCGGCCAGCTGATCCTGACCCAGGTCCGCGCCGCCGGCTTGCCGCTCGACGCGGTCATCGATACCGGATCCGAAATTACGATCGGCAATCTCGCTCTTCGAGACAAGCTTATCCGTGGGAACCGGGACAAGTTCGTGACGGTATCCGCGATCGGCGTCACGGGAGTTGCCATCAATTTGCAACTGGCGCACATTGGCGAGCTCGAACTGGGTTCGGTGACTTTGCGCAATGTGCCAATGGCCTTCGCCGACGTGCCACCATTTAAGGTGTTCGGCCTCTCAGAAGAGCCAGCTTTGCTGCTCGGAACCGACATATTGGAGACGTTTCGCCGGGTGTCGCTCGACTTCCGGGCGCGCAAGGTCCGCTTCCAGCTGAGGCGATGCGGATCAACGGGGATTGTGATCGACACTTCTCCCTCATCCATCACGCGTCTGTCGTCGAGCGGTAACGGCGATGTATGCCGAAGGTAGTCAGCGCAGCAACCTCGGTTTCGCGGTCACTGATCCGCTCGCGCGCGGCCTTCAATGCAACGATCGGTCGTGCCGTCACGCCTCTCCGGGTGCCAGCGCCTTGATCGTCAGCGCGTGGACGCGGTCGTGCATCAGGCCGCCGAGGGCGGCGTAGACGAGACGCTGGCGGGCGACGCGCGACTGGTTGGCGAAAGCGGGGCTTTCGATCACCAGCGCGAAATGGCTTTCGCCGCGCGCATCGTGGCCGGCGTGGCCGATGTGGTGCGCGCTCTGGTCCTCAAGCTCGAGCCGGGTTGGGCTAAGCGCGGCGGTTAGGCGGCGGGTGATTTCGGCGGCGACAGGGGCGGTGGAAGCGTCGATCATCTTGCCTATATAAAGCGGTTTGGAGGCATGAGGAAGCAAGTGGCGTCGAAGCCGGAAAAATGGAAAGGGCGGATCGAGGGCGCGGCGGACCGCTGCGGGGTGCGCGGGTGCCCTGAGCCGGGCGAATTTCGCGCGCCGCTAACCCCGGGCGATTTCGACGGGCCGGGGAGCTGGCATTATCTGTGCCTCGACCATGTCCGCGTCCACAACAGCCGCTTCAATTATTTCGCCGGGATGAGCCCCGAGCAAATCACCGCCGCGCAATCGCCGATCGCGGGGTGGGAGCGCGTCAGCCGCCCGTTTGCAGGCCAGGGCGCCGACCCACCCCCGGCGTGGAGCGACTTTGACGACCCGCTCGACGCGATCGCCGCGCGCTTCCGGTCCGTGCGG
>JBKJTQ010000034.1:0-3583 GCA_046589895.1 Sphingomicrobium sp. | reverse complement strand
GCCCTCCTCAACACCGCCAGCGGCGCCACTTGGGTCTCGCTCCACCACGGCGGCGGCGTCGGCATGGGCTATTCGCAGCACGCCGGCATGGTGATCGTCGCTGACGGCACCGATGATGCCGCGCGGCGGCTCGAACGCGTCCTGTGGAACGACCCGGCGACGGGCGTCATGCGCCACGCCGACGCGGGTTATGACGAAGCGATCGACTGCGCGCGCGAGCAGGGGCTGGACTTACCGATGATTGGCTGAGGCGCTGGTCGCACCCGCTTGGGCTACCGGGCAGGCTCAAAGCCCAATCGCTGCGCCGCCAGCCGGCGCCGGCCCGCCCGGTCCCCGCCGGACTTGCTCGCCAGCACGTGATATTTTTCGAGCAGCGCGTCGCTAACTCGGTTGGGGCTTCCGGAATCGAACGGTGGCGAGGGGTCATATTCCAGGCTGAGCTGGACGAGGCGCGCGTGCTCCTCGCCTCGAAGGGTCGCCGTTAACGCCAGCGCAAAATCGATTCCCGCGGTCACACCCCCGCCGGTCACCCGGTTGCGATCGAACACGACCCGTTCGCGAACTGGCTCCGCACCGAACAGCGCCAGATCATCGACCGACGACCAATGACTGGTTGCCCGATAGCCTTGCAGGAGGCCCGCCGCGCCCAAGATGATCGATCCGGTGCATACGCTGGTCACCCAGGCTGCCCGCTCGCCCACCCGGCGAACCCAGGTCAGGGTCTCGTCATCATCGATCGCATCCTGATCGCCAAAACCTCCCGGTACGCACAGCACATCCGCCGACGGGATTTCTGCGAAGGTCGCGGTGGGGACGATGCTGAATCCCGCATCGGTTCTAACCGGGTCGACCGTCTTGGCAACGAGGTGGATTGTGGCGAAGCCCAGCCTGGACAGCACTTGTGCCGGACCAGTGAGGTCAAGCTGCGTCACCTTGGGAAACAGCAGGAAGGCGACGCTGATCTGTTCCGCTCCACCCATTCTCAAATGCCTCCCTGACGGGCCGATGATTAAGCTTCAGGGACAAGCCGCGCAATCCGCTTGCCGACTGGGCTTTATATTACAAATCTGCCACACGCCCGCACATGCTGACCCTCTCTCCCGGGACCGTCACCCTCGACCAGCTTCGCTCGCTGTGGAGCGGCACGCCCGCACGCCTGTCCGACGCCGCGTTGACCGCGATCGACGCCGCCGCCGCCTCGGTCGACCGCATCGTCGCGTCGGGGAAGACTGTTTACGGCGTCAACACCGGTTTCGGCCTGCTCGCGCAAACCCGCATACCCGCCGGGAAGCTTGCCGACCTTCAGCGCAACCTGATCCTCTCGCATAGCTGCGGCCTCGGCGACCCGCTCCCCCGCAACACCGTCCGCATGATGATCGTCTTGAAGCTGATTGGCCTCGGTCGCGGCCATTCGGGGGTGCGCCGCGAGGTGATCGACGCGCTCCAGTCGTTGCTCGACGCCGACGCCATGCCGCTCATCCCGAGCCAAGGCAGCGTCGGTGCGTCGGGCGACCTAGCCCCGCTCGCGCACATGGTCGCCGCGCTGATGGGCGAGGGCCGGATCGACCTTGACGGCGACATCCTCCCCGCTGCCGAAGCGCTCGTCCGCATGGGCCGCGATCCATTGGTCCTCGCCCCCAAGGAAGGGTTGGCGCTGATCAACGGCACCCAAGCCTCGACCGCGATCGCGCTCGACGCTCTGTTCCTCGGCGAGCGGGTGTTCGCCGCCGCGATCCACGCCGGGGCGCTGTCGGTCGACGCCTTGAAGGGCAGCATCGGCCCGTTCGATGACCGCATCCATTTGCTTCGCGGCCAGCCCGGGCAGATCGCCGTCGCCGCAAATTTGCGCGCTCTTCTCGATGGCAGCGAGATCAACACCAGCCATCATGATTGCGACCGCGTCCAGGACCCCTACAGCTTCCGCTGCCAGCCGCAGGTGATGGGCGCTTGCCTTGACCTGCTCACCAACGCCGCGCGCACGCTCGAAATCGAGGCCAATGCGGTGACCGACAATCCGATCCTCTTTCCAGACAGCGACGAAGTGATCAGCGGCGGCAATTTCCATGCCCAGCCGGTCGCCTTCGCCGCCGACATCATCGCGATGGCGCTGTGCGAAGTCGGCAGCATCTCCGAACGCCGAACCTCGGTCCTTGTCGATCCGCACATGAGCCGCTTGCCTGCCTTCCTCACCGACGATGGCGGGCTCAACAGCGGGCTGATGATCCCGCAAGTCACCGCCGCCGCCTTGGTCAGCGAGAATAAGAGCCTCGCCTTCCCCGCTTCGGTCGACAGCATCCCGACCAGCGCGGGGCAGGAAGACCATGTCAGCATGGCCCCGATCGCGGCGCGCAAGGCGGTGACGATCGCCAAGAACGCCGCCGGCGTGATCGCGGTCGAATTGATCGCCGCCGCGCAAGGCCTCGACTATCACGCGCCCTTAAAGACCAGTCCCAAGCTTCAGAAACTCCACGCCCAGATCCGCGCGCTATCCCCCCATCTCCAGACCGACCGCTACTGGGCCCACGAAATGGCCGCGCTCCAGGCAGAAGTTCTCGCCGGAACGCTCGCATGTGGTGAGCTTTCGCTGGGCCCTTGAATCGGGCAAGTCCAGTGGGCGCCGGGGGCCGTTCAATTAAACGCGTTCGGCAAATTGGACGATGTCAATGAAAGTCACGGCTTTTCGGAATGCACACCACGTCGCGCGGATGCCCCCCTACCGGCGGCCTCCAGCTTCCGCCGCCGTCTCCCGCGCTGAGCGTCGACGGCATGGCTTCCTCCGGAATCGCGCGCAGCATCGCGGTGTCGTCCTCCAATCGCTGGGCGATGACATGGATCACCGCTTCGTCCTTTTGCAATATGCCGTGAATGACCATCAGCCGCGCCCCCATCACCACCTTGCGCTGCTTGGCGAACACGTCAGGCCACACCACTAGGTTGGCGATCCCGGTTTCGTCCTCCAGCGTGATGAAGCACACCCCCTTGGCGCTTCCCGGGCGCTGGCGGATCAGCACCAGCCCAGCCAGGCTGACGCGACGGCCATATTTCAACGACCTGAGCTGGTCTGCGGTGACGAACCCGCGGCTGGCATAATGATCGCGCAGGAAGTGCATGGGATGCGCCTTGAGCGATAGCCGCAACGCCTGATAATCGGCGATGACATGCTCGCCGAGCGGCATCGCGGGGAGCCGCACCACCTCGGTCTCCCACCCCTCGTCGCGCGCTTGCGCCGCGGCGAACAGGGGCAGGCCGGGCGCGCCCTTCAACGCCTTGGCATCCCACAGCGCCGCACGCCGATCCATCCCCATCGAGCGAAACGCATCGGCCCCGGCAAGCCGCTCGACCGCCGCGAGATTGACCCCCGATCGGTTCTGAAGCTCCTCGACCGAGGCGTAAGGCACATCCCCCCGCGCCGCGACGATTCGGCTGGCGGCATCGAGCCGAAGGCCATCGACCTGGCGCAGGCCGAGGCGCAAGACCATCCCCGCCCCTTCAGGGGCGGGGATCGACTCAGCGAAGCTGAGCGAGGGGCGGGGGAGTCTCACCGCGTCCAGTGACTCCACCACCCCCGGCTCCTCCCCTGAAG
>JBKJTQ010000299.1:0-9548 GCA_046589895.1 Sphingomicrobium sp. | reverse complement strand
GATAATCGGACCGGCCGCAGCCGCAGACATCAGGAGAAAGACCGCACAATCAATCACAATAAGGCAGGCCTTTTCGACCGCGGCGGCACCAATATCTCGACTTAACTCGGCCGTAAGCGGCGGTAGCGTTTGGATATCGCACTAATCTCTAAACGTCATCCCAGGTGCGTCCACCATTTTTCGAAAACAACCGCTACAGCACCGCCAGATGGCGGTTGTCGAAGACTGCGCCATAATCTTTGCGGATGGCGACCTTGCGTTCGATCGATTCGATGATCGGAACCGAAAAGTCGACCCCGGCCATGTCCGAACAACTTTTGAGATTGCCGGGGGAAAATACGTTCACCTCAAGGATCTTGTCGCCGACAATGTCAATCCCGACCAGGAACATCCCGTCGGCCACCAGCTTGGGGCGAATGATTTCCGCCACGCGCAATTCGGTCTCGCCGATCTCGACCGCCTCGGCGGTTCCGCCGGCGTGGATGTTGGAGCGGATATCGTCTTTCGACGCGACCCTGCGGAGCGCGCAATATTTGCCGTCGATCTGCAGCGGCACCCCGTTCATGAGGAAAAAGCGAATGTCTCCTTTCTTCGCCGCGGGGACATAGGCCTGGGCGATGATATAGCCGTCGCGGCTGATCGCCTCGATCATCTGGTTAAGGTTCGAGGCGTTGGACTTGTCGAGCTTGAATACCCCCGACCCGCCCGATCCCTGCAGCGGCTTTAATATGATGCTTCCGCCATGATCCTTGGCGAATGCCTTGATGTCGTCCGGATGGCGGGTGATCAAAGTCTCGGCGCGCGCTTCGGCCGGGAAGCTCTGGAAATACAGCTTGTTGATCGCGCGGCCGAGGCTGTCGGGATCATTGAGCACGATCACCCCGCGTTTGGCCGCCTCGCGCCCGAACAAGATGCCGGCTTCTGCCGCCCACGGCATGTTGACGGCATCAAGCGAGGGATCGCTGCGCAGCAACAACACGTCGATTTCGGTCATATCGACCTGTTGAACCTTGGTCGCCTTGCCGTTCATCGTGTCGAAGAAGTCTTGCCGGTCCTGATATTTCTTGTTCGGCAGGAAGCGGCCATGGACCGACAGCGTGTCGTCGGGGTTGAGGACGAAGTCTGACGGAGTGATGTAGCAGACGCGGTGGCCGCGGCTCGCCGCCTGATGCGCCAGCACGGTCGTCGTATAGCCCGCGAACTCGCGTTCCATGTCGTTGACGAAAAAGGCAATTAGCATGGATGTGGCTCCGGTTCGAACATGGCCTGGAAAGTCAGCCCTTCGCGCAAACGCGCGATTCGCGTGCGAGTGTCCGGGCGGCTGAGAAATTCAGGAATAAAGATTGGCTGGTGGACGAGTCCGCGCTGCAACAGCTCCTCGATCGCCGGGGCATGTTCGGGCGCGATCTTGCCGAGCCAGAAGGGCGCGAGCGGCGCACCCGAGGCGACGAGATCGACAACGTTGCGGAAGCCGCGCAGGTAAATCGCGTCTTTCGCCAACCCGCCCGAGCGATGGACGCGAGCCGCGACCCCGAACGCGCCCTGGCGGCGAAAGCCATGTGTGCGGTACAGCAGGCGCCAAGTCTCGATGAAGTCGGCGCCGCGCAGCATCGCATCGACCGCGACGACCCGCCCGGCGAGCAGCCGCAGCCGCGTGCGGGTCAACCCGCCAACCGCCCATTCGGCGAATACGCCAAGCCCTTCCTGGACACCCTCATAATTGGCGAGGCCGGTGCGGAAAATCTTGAGCCCCTGGGTCGAGCCGTTGAAATAGGTCAGCAAATGGATGCTGACTTCGTGCGCGAGCAAGGCGTCGAGGCGATGCGCGGGCATCACCGAATCGCGGCCGACCAGCAGCTTGGGGCCGGTCACCATCAACCCCGAGACATCCTCTCGAAGCTCGACCCTGGCGTCGAACCGCTCGTCCGCCGCTCGATAAGTTGCGATCAGCAGCCGTGCCGCCGCGACGACCCGTTCCGCACCGATCGCCTCGCCGCGCGGCGGCCCCTTGGCGGTCGCCGCCAACAGCCCGAGGGCATCGTCGAGCAAGCCGGGTTCGACCCCGCCGTAGAGCATCGTCGAGGCGGGGCGGAACGACGGCGTGTTGCGCGTCGCGAGCATCGTCAATTGCTGGTCGATCTCGCGGCGTTTCTCGGTCAGCAGGCGCTCGAGCAACGGGTCTTCGAGTACCGCCAGGTCGATGTCGTAGAGCGCGCGCTTGGCGCTGTCGGGGTCGACCGCCAGCGGGCGATAGCGGAAGCGCGGCATCGCCTCGCCCTTGTCGGCGAGAAACTGCTCCATCGCTTCGCTCGTGTTGATCGGCGACACTGAAAGCAGAAAGTCGAAGCTGCGTGCGACCCGCGCCAGCGCGCGATCAGCCTTGCGCGCGGCGGCGAGGAAGGCGCTGCGCCCGAGCGCGCGATAATGTGCCGGGGTCGTGCGCTTGCCGTCGTCAAGAAATGAACAAGCCGCCTGGAGCAGCGCATCGCCGAACGCGACGCTCAAGTCGTGCGTCAGTTGCGGGTAGAAGGTGCCGCCCGGCTCGCGGTGAATCGCGGGCAAGATCAGCTCGATGCAATCGTCGACCTCTTCGCCGAGGACGCAGCGATCCGCGAGCGGCACGCGCTCGACCGTGCAGCGCCGCAAGTCGATGCGGATGTCGCTAAGCGCGCGCTCCAGCCGGTCGGCAGCGCGCGCGGTGTCGGCCCCTCCGCTCGCGGCAAGGCTGGTCACGAACGGCGGTAGCGTGGCCGCCTTTTTTGAATGAAGCGCGAGTGGCGCATCGTCGAGCCGGATAAGCAAAACCTTGCCGCCGCGTTCCCGCGCAGCCTTGAGCGTCGCGTCGAGCGTTGCCTCGGCCTGATCGTCGTCGTCGGCCCCCCACACCAGATAGGCCGGGCTGTTGAGCGCAACCCGGCGCGCGAGGCTGACCTCGGGCGCGCTACTGCGGTGGAGAATGAGGAACGGCAGCCAGCGATCGACGTGGATTCGACCTGCGGTGCCGACCGCCTGGCGCAACTCGCCATGCGCGCCGAACGCCAGCGCACCAGCCTCGGCAGGCGCTTGGTCGGCCTCGCTCATCCCAGCAAATCTTGCGCCGTCGCCGCGGTCATGGCGATCAGGCGGCGCATTGCGTCAAGCTCGGCGGGTTCCGGCTCGCCGCTCCATTCGTCCATGAAAAATTTCTTGAATTCGATCGCGATGGCGCAGCCGGTTCGGGGATAACGATGGTGGACGAAACGCGTCTGTTCGCCCTTTCCCTGAAAGGCAATATTCTCGCGCACGTCGAGGTGGCGGCCGTTAAAATCAAACTCGCGCATCGCCTGCATCAAGGGATCGAGCAGGAAACCCCATTGATCGCGCGGCATCGAAAAGGTGCCGATGTTGATGTCAGGCGCCTTGGCCGGTTCGGTGGCGGCACCGTCGGGTCCGTCGCGACGGTGGTTGTAGCTGTGAAGGTCGAGCAGGACGAAGCGACCGTGCTCGGCGACAATCTCGTCGAGCATCTGCCCCAACATGCGGTAATAAGCCGCATGGATGGTGAGCGAGCGGTCGACGATCGCGCGGTCGATGCCGTCGTGCCACACGTTGAGGCCCCACGCCTGATCGGGGGTCTCGTAGACTGCGCTGTCGGACGCGCGGTTGAGATCGAATTCGAACCGCGAGCGATGCGCTACAATGTGATTGGGAATATCGCGCAGCGCCTGGCCGGTGAAAGGGTCCTCTTCGCGCAACCGGTCGAGGTCAGCCAGCGCCATGACCGCGGCGACCTCATCGCGAACGTCATGCCCATCGTGGATCGCAGTCGCGACGATTGGGCCATCACCGCGGGCGACGGTCCACCAGTGACGCGACGGAAATTCTTTCAACTTATCGTTTCGCATGGGGGGACAGCGAATTGACGGCGATTCGGTTGCGCGACGTCGCTATTTGCGTGGTCTTGCCTCACAGCAGATATTTGAGCTGCACTGCCTGACGACTGTTCCCGCTGAGCTGGAAATGAACCTCGCCGTAATGCGGCGGACCCAATCGGATCGCTGGGTTTCGCGAAAAACCGAAACCTTCGCGCGGCAGTCCAAGCAGCTTGTCGAGCCTGCCGTTGCGATTCTCATCGTGGATCACGAGCAGGGCATAGTCGCCCGGCGACAGATTGGCGATGCGGATCGATCCCGCCGAAGCGCTCGGCACGACGCGCGTGATCCGCGCCGGATCCTTGGCGCACTCAAGAAACTTGGCGTCGGCGCGGCGCGTCAGGCACAGCATCACCGCCCCCGACTGATTGCGCAGCCCGCTGATCGCGACGTCGAGCTCAGCCGTTGGCGGGCTCGCGGCGATCGACGCGAGCGCGGCGAGCGGGAGCAGTGCGCGGAGTGCCAAATTCGCCCAGCCCGCGGTCGGTACCGCACAGACGGTCCCAATGGCGGAAGTAGAGCCCATAGTTGCAGCGATATTTCTGGTGATGGAGCTCATGATGACTCGCCGTTATCAGCCATTTCCCTGCCGCCCCCTTAACAATCCGCCCCGGAAACATCTCCCATCCCATGTGATTTGTCACCCCCATCAGGGTCATGATGGCGAGCAATAGCCCGAGCATCGCGAGATGGATCGGGACGATGAACAGCAATATCGGAATGACCAGCGCCCCGCTCAGCGCCTCCCACGGGTGAAAACTCATCGCCGCCCACGCTGTCGGCGGGCGGCTATCGTGATGCACCGAGTGCATTTTCCCATACCACCAGGGGCGGTGCATCAACCGGTGGGTCCAGTAAAACCATGTGTCGTGAAGCAACAGATAGAGGAGCAGTGACGCGGGCATCCACCACGACGGATAGGCGGCGATTTCACCGTAGATCAACGTCCAGCCGCGTTCCTGCCAGCCCCATGCGACGATCCCCGCCGGAACTCCGTAAATCGCCGCCGAGGCAAGGCTCCAGCCGATCTCGCGCCGCACCTGCGCGCCCTGCCCGGCGAGCCGCCCGGGAAAGCGGCGCGCGGTCCACACCGCGAACAGCCCGCTGGTGATCAGATAACGCACCGCGACAATCAGGGTCATCGCCAGCGCGGACAGGATGAGCGCGATTGCCATTCGCCATGACTAGGCGCGTGCCAAGGCGGCGGCTAGAGCCAAGCCGATGCCTGCCGCCCGCCACGACCTGATCATCCTCGGCGGCGGGCTCGCCGGGGGGCTTGCGGCGCTGGCGATGAAGCTGACGCGGCCCGAGCTCAATGTCGCGCTGGTCGAGCCGGGCGTGATCGGCGGCAATCACTTATGGTCGTTCTTCGCCAGCGATGTCGCGGTGGCGGATGCGCCGCTGGTCGAGCCTCTGATCGGGCATCGCTGGCCGGGCTATGAGGTGCGCTTCCCCGCTCACCGCCGCCGGATCGCCCAGCCTTATCAAACGATCGAGAGCGAAGCGCTGGATCAAGCGGTGCGCGCCGCGCTTCCCGCCGGCCGGATCATCGCGGCGCGCGCCGCCGGCGCCTCGCCGAACAGCGTCACGCTCGATGATGGAGAGAGGTTGCTCGGCGGGGCGGTGCTCGACACCCGGGGTTTGAGCGCGGAGCCGCTCGGGCTCGCCTGCGGGTGGCAGAAATTCTGCGGCCAGACGCTCAATATTCCAGCAGGCCATGGGCTCGATCGCCCGATCGTGATGGACGCCTGCGTCGACCAGGCCGACGGATATCGCTTCGTCTATTGCCTGCCCTTCTCGGCCACCGAGCTGTTCGTCGAAGACACATATTATTCGGAAAGTCCCAAGCTCGACCTGGCCGAGCTGGCGCTCCGGATCGCCGCCTATGCCGAAGCGCGGGAATGGACGGTCGCGGCAGTCGCGCGACAGGAAAGCGGCGTCCTCCCGGTGGTGATGGGGGGCGACTTCGACGCCTTTTGGCCGCCAAGCGACCGCGTCGCGCGCGGCGGGGTCCGCGCCGGCCTATTCCATCCGCTCACCAGTTTCTCGCTTCCGGACGCGGTGCGCTTTGCCGGCTGGCTAGCGCGCGAGGCACCGCTCGACGACCGCCTTGGGGTCGCGACGCGCGAGCGTGCCGCTCAGCACTGGCGGCAAGGCCGCTTCGATCGCCTGCTCGCGCGTATGCTGTTCCGCGCCGCCGACCCGCCCCAGCGTTACCGCATTCTCGAACGTTTCTACCGCCTTCCCGAGCCGCTGATCGGGCGTTTCTACGCTGGCCAATCCACATTGGGCGATCGGCTGCGCATCCTTGCGGGCAAGCCGCCCGTAGCTGTAGGGCGCGCGATTGCCGCGATGATGGAGAAAATGTGAAGCGCGCAATCGTCATCGGGTCGGGCTTCGGCGGGCTCGCGCTCGCCATTCGCCTCCAGTCGGCGGGGGTGCAGACGACGATCGTCGAGGCGCGCGACAAGCCCGGCGGACGCGCCTACCACTGGCACCGCGACGGCCACGTGTTCGACGCCGGTCCGACCGTCATCACCGACCCCGGCTGCCTCGAACGCTTATGGAAATTGTCAGGCGACGAAATGGCGCGCGACGTCGAACTGGTCCCGGTCAAACCCTTCTACGCGCTCGACTGGCCCGATGGGACGAAGTTTGATTATACCAATGACGATGCGCACTTGTTCGCCCAGATCGAAGTGCTCAACCCTGCCGATGTCCAAGGCTATAAGCGCTTCCTCGCTTACTCCGCCGGAGTCTATGAAGAAGGCTATGTCAAGCTCGGCACCAAAGCCTTCGAAAGCATCGGCGACATGCTCAAGGCCGCCCCCGCTCTGGCCAAATATCAGGCGTGGCGATCTGTCTATTCGATTGTCTCAAAGTTTGTGGCCGATGAACATTTGCGTCAGGCATTAAGCTTTCACACGCTGCTGGTCGGAGGCAATCCGATGACCTGCTCGGCAATCTATGCGCTGATCCACAAGCTTGAGCGCGAAGGCGGGGTGTGGTTCGCCAAGGGGGGGACTAACCGCCTTGTCGCCGGGATGGTGACTTTGTTCGAGCGGCTCGGCGGCACGCTCAGGCTGGACGATCCCGTGGTCGCGATCGAGGTCGAAGGCGGGGTCGCCAAGGCGGTGCGAACCAGCTCGGGTTGGCGCGGCGAGGCTGATGCGGTCGCGTCGAACGGCGATGTCGTCGCCAGCTATGGCCTGATCGAAGGCCATGCGCGGGGCGCGAAGCGGGTCAAGGCGTTGAAGCGCAAGAGCTATTCGCCGTCGCTGTTCGTGCTTCACTTCGGGCTCGAGGGCACTTTCCCCGACATTGCGCATCACACGATCCTGTTCGGTCCGCGCTATGAGGAGTTGCTCGGCGACATCTACGATCGCGGCACGCTGGCGAGCGATCCCGCGCTTTACCTTCACCATCCGACTGCGACCGATCCGTCGATGGCGCCCGAAGGCTGCTCGACCTTTTACGTCCTCGCCCCGGTCCCGCATCTTGGCAAGGCGCCGGTCGATTGGGCGGTCGAGGGCGAGCGCTACGCCGAAGTCATTCTCGATGTGCTCGCCGAACGGCTGATCCCCGGAATTCGCAGCCGCATTCGCACGCGGTTCCATTATGCGCCGAATGACTTTCAGGCCGATTTGTTCGCGCATCTTGGCTCGGCGTTCAGCCTGGAGCCTTTGCTGTGGCAGTCGGCGTGGCTGCGCACCCATAATCGCGACGATGTTATCCGGAACCTCTATTTCGTCGGGGCGGGAACGCATCCCGGCGCGGGCATTC
Organism: Sphingomicrobium sp.; assembly: GCA_046589895.1. Classification (GTDB taxonomy): domain Bacteria; phylum Pseudomonadota; class Alphaproteobacteria; order Sphingomonadales; family Sphingomonadaceae; genus Sphingomicrobium. Next base: position 1,854 of record JBKJTQ010000299.1, on the reverse strand, counting down.
CCGGCGTGGTCGGGTCGGCCGAGGCGACCGCCAATCTTGTTCTCCAGCAACTTCTGATGCTTGCATGAACGAAGCGCGCCAGCGGCTGGTTGCCGAAGCCCAACGGACGATCGCCGCTGGATCGAAAAGCTTCCGCTTTGCCAGCCAGATTTTCGCCCTGAAGACCCGTGAGCGAAGTTGGCTGCTCTACGCCTGGTGCCGCGCGTGCGACGATATTACCGACGGCCAGACGCTCGGCCACGACGCGGTGAGCGTCGATGATCCCGGCGAGCGGATCACTTTCCTGCGCGCCCAGACAGATGCCGCGCTCGCGGGTCGGCCGACCGGGCTGGTGCCGTTCGACGCGCTCGCCACGGTCGCGGCCGAGACACATATCCCCCCCGACCTGCCCCACGATCATCTCGCCGGTTTCACCCGCGACGCCGCGGGCTGGAGTCCGGCGAGCGAGGACGATTTGCTGTCCTATTGTTTCCAGGTCGCGGGTGCCGTCGGCGTAATGATGGCGCACGTCATGGGGGTCGATCCAACCGAACGCGACACGCTGGACCGCGCCAGCGACCTCGGCATCGCCTTCCAACTTGCCAACATCGCGCGCGACCTCGTCGACGATGCAAGGGTCGGGCGGTCGTACATCCCGACCGACTGGACCGGCCCCGACCTAAGCCCGCTCGACCCGCTCGACCCTGCGCAGCGCGACCGGCTGGTGGCCATCGCCCAGCGCCTCGCCGCCCTCGCCCAACGCTATCGCGCCTCGTCGAAGGTCGGCGCGGCGCGCCTGCCGTTCCGCAGCCGCTGGGCCGTGCTCAGCGCCGCCGCCATCTACGGAGAAGTAGCGACGCGCGTTGTCGAGCTCGGCCCGCGTGCATGGGTCAAGCGCATCAGCATCTCGAAAGCGGAAAAGTTCATGCTGGTGGCGGGCGCGTGGGCCGAGGCCCTGCTTCCCGCGCGAAAGGTCAGCCGCGACGGGCTGTGGACTCGACCGGATCCTTCCGCGGCATCCTGATCCGCGCGTCGTCGCTGGCCGAGAGCGCGGCTTTTAAGCGCTCGACCGGGGGCGCATAGATAAACCCAAAGCTGACCGTGCCCTCGCGGCTTTCGACCGCATGGTGGATGCGGTGCGCCTGGACGATGCGCCTGAAATAGGCTGAGCGTGGCACGATCCGATGAGCCACCCGGCGGTGGACGATGACGTCGTGAAACCCGAAATAGATCGCGCCATAGCCCGCGATCCCCGCGCCAACCCAGGTCGCCCAATCGCCCCACCCCGCCTGCACCCCGCCGTAGAGCAGGACGATCGACGGCACGGCGAAAATCACGCCATACAAGTCGTTGAGCTCGAACATCCCATGCCGCGCACGATGATGGCTGGCATGCAGCACCCACCCCAACCGACCATGCATCACCCAGCGATGCACGACATAAGCAAACCCCTCCATCAGGGCGATCGTGGCGAAGAACAGGACAAGGCCGGTGAGGAGGGACATGGGGGTTATATAGCGTTTTTCCGCGCCGCGGCGAGAGAGTCGCTACAGCAACTCGCGAACTCTCTTCCCTTTGACCGTCAAGACGGACCCGGCGAGGCAAAACGCGATCGAGCGGCTCAAGAAGGAAGCTAAAAAGCTCATGGGCGGTACTGATTAAGCCCAGCGAATGCGGCACTGAATAAGTGCTATGCCCTCACAGTGCCAAAAATCGGGTAAATTCGAGACCCTGACAACGTTATCAAAACCCAATTTGCTTATGGCGCAATTATACGGCTATATTCAACGCAGCCTTTAATATGGCGGCAATATGCAGCCATAAACAGGAACGCTTTGATATGCAGATTGATCGGAAGAGTGGCGCGTATATTCG